>CAZORZ010000089.1:0-5618 GCA_964582255.1 uncultured Gammaproteobacteria bacterium
TATATTTAATAATGTCTTCATTGTTGCCTTCAAGGTAGTGTTGAAAGCTTCGTTGTAAAGATGTGAGATCATCCATAAAAAGGAGCCGCTATTTTTTTTGCATGGTCTAATTCACTTAATATGGACTCTAATTTAGGGATATTACCATCACGTTCGATCATGGTTGATACCGCGCCAAAAGTTTGAGCTACTTTTTTATACAGCTCCCAAACGGGATCAATGATGTCTTGGTCGTGAGTGTCTAAGATGAGATTGCCATCGTTAGTATGCCCTGCTAAATGGTGTTGCCACACACGTTCAGGATTGATGCCCTTGATATAATCCATAGCATCAAAATGATGATTGTAAGAACTGACATAGATATTATTAACGTCGAGTAAAAGATAGCAATCCGCCTTTTCACAAACAGCTGATAGAAATTCCCACTCAGTCATGCTGTCTTGTTTGTAGGTAATGTAACTGGATAAATTTTCTATTAAAATTTGTTGTCCCAAATAATCTTGTACTTGACTGATTTTATTAGCCATATGAGTGACCGCCTCTTCTGTATAGGGCAGAGGCAATAAATCATGCATGTTTTTCTGGTCCATACCCGTCCAACATAAATGGTCAGATATCCAATGAGGTTCAACGCGGTTGATGAGTTGTTTTAATTCCTTAAGATAGGATTTATTGATCGGGTCAACACTGCCAAGTGACATAGAGACACCATGCATAATGATGGGATAGTCTTGACGAATTTTATCGAGATAATAAAGTGGCTTGCCACCATCGATCATGTAATTTTCAGTTAGTATTTCAAAAAAATCGACATTAGGTTGTTGTTCGATAATTTCTTGGTAGTGTTCTTTTCGAAGGCCAAGTCCAAAGCCGAGGTAGGGTTTAGTCATGTGTGGATTTTAAATCAGAGACTACTAAAGCATCAGAAACAAAAACGCATCCCGAAGGATGCGTTAATAAGGAGGATGTTAACAAGAAATTAACCGTCGAATTTTCCACCAGCTTCGTCACATGCAGCTTTAGTCATCTTAACCCAGCCTTGACCTTTGCAAGAATTTTGTCCAGCACAGCTCGTTGTAGCAGTAGCACAACCAGAAGTACCTTTACAGCTGTTTCCAGCATGACATTTTCCAACTTCAGCATGACCAGCCGCAGAAGCCATCATTGGAGCCATTGAAAACATTGCAGCTGCTGCTGCAGCTAAAGTAACACCAGAAACTTTTTTTACAGAATTCATAATAATTTTCCTAAATTGAGATTATTTTAATAATTTATTTTTAACTTACGGATGCTTAGTAAGCGGAATAAAAGAATAGTTCAAATTTTATTTTAATGCATTTAATTTTTTAAATAATGCCTTTGCTTGCGTTCTGTTTTTAAATGCACCTTCAATTGACACGATGACAGCAAGTTGAGATTTAGCATCGTTAAATTTTTCGGCTTTTTCTAGAGCTAAGGCAAAGCGATAACGAATATCTGGATTTCCAGGTGCTATTTTAACGGCGTCAGATAAAAATTTTAAAGCCTCATTAGTATTACCATTTTGTAAATGCACCCAACCGAGGGTGTCGAGATTTAGAGCATTTTTATTATTTATGTTATATGCAATATCGGCATATTCCATACTCATAGGGCTGTTTTGAGCCAATGTGACTAACGCTAGGTTATTGAAAATGCGGTCAAAGCGACGCTCTTTTTTTATGATTTGTTCGTAAAGCTCTTGAGACTTTTTATATTCACCTCTACGTTGATGAGTGATTGCTAATACCTCTTTTAAGCTTAAATCATCAGGAAATTCTTTCACCCAGCCTTGAAGCAAATTAAAGCCTTTAGCAAGTTGCTTATTTCGGTTGTATGCAGAAAATAGCTTAATGTATGTTTTAGTATTAAATTTTAAATTGATCGATTTTTTATATTGTTTAATAGCTTGGTCTGGCTTTGCCATGGCAATATAAACATCGCCCAATGTGTCGTATCCATCAGAGACATTAGGGTGGGTTTTAACAATGTTTTTAGCACGTTCTAATGCTTGTTCATGGTTGTTAGCTTTTAAATCAAATTGGGTTAAGATGATTTGAGCAACTAAGCTTTTAGGGGCAATTGACAGCATTTTTTCAAAACTTTTATAAGAGCGCTCATGGTCGTTATCAAAGCTTTGCATCTTGCCTAAACCGTACCAAGCTAATGGGTCATTAGGTCTTAATTCAACGACCTTTTTATAAGTTTTAACGGCTAAGTCAGGCCGCCCAGAAAGTTTTAGGTTATTAGCATGTTTGATCAGCAGGGTAATATTCTCAGGCTGTATTCCAATCATTTCTTTGCTGATTTCGACCGCTTTAGTGATGTTGTTTTTACTTTTATAATGGTCGACTAAGACTTCTCTTGATGCTAATGATGCAGTATTATATCTACGCGATTTATTAAGCCATTTAAGCATGTCATCTTCTTTGTCAGCGCGGTTAGCAATGCCAGCCAAAGAAATCAAGGCAGAGTCGTTATTGGCATCTATTTTTAAAATGCTTAAATATTCTTTCTCTGCGGCGCGATCATTATTTTCTTGCATGTAAATGCGCGCTAAATTAATACGTGATTCAATAAGTTCAGGATCAAGCTTCAATGATTTAATAAAGGACTGCTTTGCTGTTGCAACGTCATTTTTATACAGCTGAATGCGTGCTTGAAAATACATAAGTAAAGCATTGTCAGGTATATTTTTTTGATAGCCCTTAATTATGTTAAGGGCGGCACTATAATCTTTTTGGCGAATTAGGTTTAGTATGGGTAGATAGCCCTCACCAAAAAAATCAGTATATTCTGGGTCATTAAACGTGATATCAACGGTTTTTCCTGACTTTAATTGGGTTTTAATAAATTGTCGTTTAATGACAGCGTTGTTTGGGTCAGACTCTAATGCTTTTTTAAGATACACAGCACTTTTTTGCGAGCTGCCTATCATCTCGTAAGCATTTGCTAGCATTGAAAAAATAAATGGGTCGTTGGTGTCTTCTAGGGGTTTGAGTGTCTCGACTGCCAAAACACCCTGGTTACGTTTTAAATAAATCGCCGCTAAGGTTTTTTGAGCTTGAATATTGTTGGGGTTAAATTTTAAAAATTTCTTTAAGTTAGCCTCGGCCGAAGAATATTCTTGTTGTTGAAATTGAATGGTTGCCAGCAGCTTTAAGGCTTCAAAATTACGTTTTTTACCTTTTAATACAATCTCAGCAGCTGCTCTAGCGCGTTTAAGATCATTTTGTTGATAAGCGATGACCGCGAGTAAATAATTACCAACTTGATGTTCAGGAAAGTTAGTTAGAACGACGTTTATTTCATTTTTAGCTTTTTCTAGTTGGTTTAACCCTATGTAGGAACGAACAACGCCAAACCAAACATTCACGTTAGATAGCTGAACTTCGCCCGCTTTTTTAAACAGTTTTAATGATCGGTCATATTGCTTTGAATCTCGATAGTATTCACCGGCTATTAATTGTACTTCGGGATGATTCGGGTACTGCTTGAGTAATGCTTCGATCAACAGTTTTTCTTGTTGATCGTTACCATCAATATTATAGAGGCGAGCTTGTCCAAGCTGAACTTCCATGGAAGTAGGGTCAAGCAGATAAGCGCGTTGAAACATTAATCGGGCCTGTTGAAACTCACGTTTTTCATAAAAGGCATGGCCCTGTAGTGCTCTAATACGAGCAATTTCATGTTGTGGCAGATCAATAAAATTAAAGCCGTCAGTAATGTCGTCAAAATTGCCCAATAGTAATTGAGTTTTAGCTTCAAGTACTTTTATTTGAGGTTGGGTTGCACCTAAGCGAATAGCCTTGTCAACTTCGATTTGAGCTTGAATACCTTGACCTGTATAAACAAATAATTTAACTAATTCTAAACGAACATTTAAGTTTCTAGGATTATCTTTTGCGGCATTTTTTAAATGAATTAACGCAGTTGTAAATGCATTATTTGTAAAAGCCTGTTGTGCTTTTAAAATGAGTTGGTCGGCTGATTGAGAATAAGCAGAGAAAGAAAGAACTAAAAGAGTTAATAATAAAAGGTTTTTAACAAATTTCATTGGTTATTTAATTTTGAAGATATAGAGATATCATAGTCTATTTTATTCTAGACATAAAAAAAGCGCTAAATGCGCTTTTTTTATAAATTGAAGGTAGTTAGGTTATTTCTTTCTGCGGCGAATGCCCGAAGATGCAAACAAACCAATCATGCCTAAACCAAAGAGAGCAATTATAGATGGTTCTGGAACAGGCTTAGGGGAAGAGCCACCGCCACCAGGAAGACTGGCGTTAAAACCTGTATTAATGTGATCATTACCACACGACATTGTCCAGTGAGCATCTACTGTGAAATTTTGTGAAAGCCCTGAAATTGTACTTAAGTCAAATGTAACAATGCGATAATAAGAGTAACGCTTATTATGAGTGCTTGAGCCAGGGTTATACCCAGAGCCTTCAGCATTATTATTGTGATAAAACTTTTTTGTTTCACCTTCGCCTAAAATATTTTCTGTTAAGCCAGAAATAATAGTGCCTTCATCCATTGCAAAAGGAGCGGCTTCATCTTGGAAAGTAATATTATTATTCCATTGTGAGACGCTATATAGGCCAGCCGCATCGTATCCATTGGATCCCGCATTAGCGTTAAGTTTATTGCCATCTTGGTCTTTGGTTCTTTTGCCAAAGTCTATTGCGAAATTATATCCGTCACCATTACTGGCTACAGGCCCTAAGATACTATTATCAGAATTAGTAAAGCGTAAGGCTATATCGCCACCATAAATATCCTTATGCCGATTATCACTTAGATCAAAACCAGTTTGTAAGCCTATAGAAAGTAAGCTACCAGTTTGTTTAGTAAATAAATATTCGGTGTCATATGCTTGCTTACCTCGGCCTTCGAGTATGCCATCGTCGTTTGCTACTTCAGTCCATCCGTTAGCAGCGTCTGTAAAAATATCGAAAGCAGTATTATAGGTATTCTCATGAATGTCTGAAGCATTTACTGAGCTGGCCATAAATGCTGAAATGGCAATTAACGATAATGTGGATTTAAAATTCATAATGTACTCCTGAAAAAATATAATAATGAACACCAAAGCACTTTTCGTGCCCATATTAATAAATATCAAATAAACAGTTATTTAATAAAGGGGGCAATTTTAAAGTGTAAAAAAATTTGACAACTTGTGCGGATAAAATGAAAAAGTGTAAAGATTTTTACAGCGCTCTATATTGCCGAATTATGAGCTGTTTATCGCGCTGAATCAATTCAAAGTGTTTGAGCACGTTCATCCCCAGCAGGGCTTCGTTGCCAGTCATGCCTGGCACAATACTGGCTCGTACGTTATTTAAGGTGATGTCACCCAGTTTAAGCTCATTAATAACGGTTTCATAAGCTGTTGTTACGCCATTAGCGGTTTGCACGGTGTATGCACGACCTTGTTTTAAATTGAGACGTTTTGCTAAAGCTAAAGAAATGCTGGTGACGGTTGCGCCTGAGTCGATTAAAAAGAGGGTGGGCGTTTTATTAATTTGTGCGCGTAGTAAATAATGTCCTTGTGGGTTTTGTTTTATTTTAAGCTCGGCTGTTTGAGTGCCATT
>CAZORZ010000090.1:0-217 GCA_964582255.1 uncultured Gammaproteobacteria bacterium
GCGGGTGGCGGTGCCTGTTTCTTTTCAGCAGCACCCTCTGCAGATGTTGGCGCACTATCTTTGCCATGAAGATTATCTAATAATGACTCAAACTCGTCGTCCGACATATCATCGTTACTAGGTTTACTAGCAGCACTTGGCTTAGATTCAGGCACCGCTGTAGTAGGAGCACCACCGCCATGTAGCGCATCTAATAAAGATTCAAACTCATCATCTG
>CAZORZ010000090.1:235-5599 GCA_964582255.1 uncultured Gammaproteobacteria bacterium
CCCACGTTTTGCGTGCTTACTGGTGCTTCAACAACAGGCTCAGCAGTTACTGCTGATGTAGGCTCTGGCTCAGCAGGTGCATCCACTTTAGGCGACTGCATATCGACTAATTGCTGCAATAGCGCAGGGTCAGCGGCTGAGGGGTCTTCGCCTGCACGAATTTCATCAAACATTTTATTCGCTTCATCAATAACACGTAAAAACGCATCCATCATGTCGCTATCTATTGAAATTTCATTGTTTCTTAATAAATTAAAAACATCTTCAGATTGATGACACACTTCAACAAGGTTAGTTAATGCTAAAAAGCTTCCGCCACCTTTGATGGTATGAAACCCTCTAAAGACACTATTCAACAATTCACTATCCTCAGGAGACTGTTCTAAATCAACCAGCTGCTCACTGAGTTGCTCTAAAATTTCACCTGCTTCAACCAAAAAATCTTGCAGAATTTCATCTTCTAGATCAATCGCCATTTCTTTAACCTATACCTATATCTTTATTAAAAACCAAGGCTTGCCAACAAATCATCAACATCATTTTGATTTGTGGCAACCTCATCTTTACTGGCTGTTGGTAACTGAGGACCATGAGCCTTAGTACCATCTTTCGGCTGATCTACAGATTCCTTTAGTTTTGCGCCTGAAATAGCAACTAATCTCACTAATTTTTCTTCAATTTCCTTAACCATGGTAATGACTTGTTTGATCATTTGCCCAGTCAGATCTTGATAATCCTGTGCCAACATGATGTCATTCATCGAATCATTAATTTTCGCTGTTTCATTTGGAATCGCTACCATAAATTCATCAATGTCTTCACTTAACGTGACAAACTCCTCCTTTGATAGCTCTCGATTACGAAATTGATCCCAACGATTTCTGATCATTTTGGCATGATCAGAAAAATCACCGACCACTCGGATTGTTTCTTCTGCACCATTCATTGTTTTATGCGCAGCTTCATTCGTTTTTTCAACAATGTAGTGCAATCGTTCTTTTGCATCTGGTATTTCATTTTCAGCTAATTCAGCCACACGATCATCATTGCTAAATGAATTTATCGATTCGTGAATTTCACGGGTGAGTTTGCCTAGTTCTTGAAATAAGGAGGATTCTCTTAATGTTGTGAGCTCACCCACCAAACGATTAACTTCATCAACATCCTTACTTTCAACCGCTCCACTTAAATTTTGTAAACGTTCAATATAATTATCGTTTAAAAAATCATTTTCAACTGATTCGTTGCTCATCCATCAATCCTCTCGAAAATCTTTTCGATTTTTTCTTTAAGAGTGATGGCAGTAAAAGGCTTAACAACATATCCATTCACACCTGCTTGAGCTGCTTCAATAATCTGTTCTCGTTTTGCTTCAGCGGTGACTAAAAGAATGGGCATGGCTGATAGTTTTTCATCAGCACGCACTTTTTTAAGTAACGTTAAACCGTCCATTCCAGGCATGTTCCAATCAGTGACTAAAAAGTCAAAATTACCTGTTTGCAATTGAGGCCAGGCAGTTTGTCCATCATCCGCTTCAGACGTATTATTAAACCCAAGATCACGCAAAAGGTTTTTAATAATTCGTCGCATTGTAGAAAAGTCATCCACAATAAGTATCTTCATATCTTTATTCATGCAACCTCCGTAGAATTGCATTTTAGTTTACAGTTCCTGCTTCTAGTTTATGTATCGGCAGTATGTGCAAAGAGTTAAATTATTTTTATAAAAACTTAAGAAACACTTGTTAATTTACTTCAATAAGCCCTTCCCTAGAGTAAGAATAGACTATTAATTTTATTTTGCCTTAAGGAATCTCTGATTAAGTTAATAAAATTTGAATGCATGAAAAACTTTCGCTCTTTTCATCTTAATGAACCGTAATAGCCTCTCTGTTGCTGCGACTTTTAATGAACATATCGGTAGTTATAACCCGCTCAAAATTATTGATTTATTTCAGCACAGCCTAAACGAAGTAAAATAATTTTTATTCATCACACCAATTGGACATTCGAGATTTAATTCTAAGCAGTGCTTGGCCATGGATTTGGCATACTCTAGATTCACTAATATCCAAAACACTGCCTATTTCACGTAAATTCAATTCATCATCGTAATACAATGACATTACCATTTGTTCTCGGTCTGGCAGGGTTTTTATCACTTCAACTAACGACGATTGAAAACTCTGCTTACTGACCGATTCAAAGGGTGTTGGGTTACTATCAGCGGCCTTAACCACGGCATTATCTTCGTCGTCCATGGTATCAATGCTGAAAATCTTTGAGCTGGTGGAATCAATTAATATTTTATGATAATCACTAAGTTCTATGCCCATCAGCGCGGCCACATCGACATCTTTTGCATCAATGCCTGTATTATTTTCGATTTCTTTGATTGCCTTGGCAACTTCTCGTGATTTCCGATGCACCGAACGCGGCGTCCAGTCTAAACGGCGAATTTCATCCAGCATTGCTCCTCGGATACGAATGCCTGCAAAGGTTTCAAAACTAGCGCCATGACCTAATGCATAATTATTGGAGGCTTCCAACAGCCCTAACATACCCGCTTGAATTAAATCATCGACTTGAATATTAGGCGGTAAACGATTGATCAAATGAAAGGCAATGCGCTTAACCAAAGCAACATGTTCAGTGACCAAATTATTTTTACTGAGCTGCTCAACTTGAGCATACATAGCATGGCCATTCATTAGTTCTGCCCTTCGCTCTGGTCGTTGTAGCTGATCAGTCTCTCGATAAAGAACTCCAGATGACCTTCTATCGTCTTCGGTACCGTCCACTTCTGTGCCTTCTTCGCTATCTGGCGGAAGGCCATCGAAGCCGGGCTCCGGGGGAAAACGTCTGTCACACACTTTTGTTTTTGCACCGCTTTTTTAAGGTAATCGTCATAAGGTATAGCACCCATGTAATCTAATGCAACTTCTAGATACTTATCCGATACCTTAGCAAGCTTATATATAGCTCTCGACCTTGCTGCATACTCTGTGCTTGATTGGCTAAAACATGCATGCGCTGAATACCAAAATCCTTGTTCAGTACCTTTATCATGGCGTAAGCATCGGTAATCGAAGCAGGCTCATCGCAGACTACAACAATAATTTCTTTAGCTGCTCGAACAAAACTGACCACTGCATCATTTAGTCCAGCAGCGGTATCAACAATTAATGTATCAATGGGACGAGTGAGCTCTGAAAACGCTTGAATAATGCCCATATTTTGCGCTGGCGTTAGCTCTGCCATGCGCCGCACACCCGAAGATGCTGGGATGATACTAATACCTGCAGGCCCTTCAAGAATAATGTCGTCTAAACTGCATTCGCCATCTAACACGTGAATGAGGTTTTGTTTAGGTGTCAGGCCGAGCAATATATCTAAATTAGCCAGACCCATATCAGCATCCATCACTAACACGTTTTCACCAGCCTGCGATAAACTCACAGCCAAATTCAAACTAACATTGCTTTTACCCACCCCGCCTTTCCCACTCGTTACGGCAATCACTCGTACAGGTTTTGGTTTATTCATAGCTCTAATGCCTTGTGCCTGATCCATCGTTTATTCTCTATATTTTTAATTATTATCAGCCTGACAATGGTTTCTCTTATGCGCCAAATGAAACAATTTTATTAAAACGCATGGCCATTGTTTCTGCATTTGGTGTTTCTTTATACTGCTGCATTAACGCTACAGCCTTACTGATTAAACGGTGGCTTTTAGCCAGCTCTAAATCTTCTGGCACTTGCTGCCCAAGCCCACAAAAGTTAATCGGTAAATGATGCCGAATAGACGTCGTTATAACGCCCCCTAAACTGGCTGCTTCATCAATTTTAGTAACAACCGACCCTGCCAAACGAACTTTATCGAAGTTTTTAATGGTTTGATTCAATGCCGCTAACTGCGTGTTGGCAGATAAGACTAACAACGGTTGAATTTGTGGCGAGCCTTCTTGTAATGTATGAAACTGCTCGGACAAACGCATATCGTTTTGACTCACACCAGCGGTATCGATCAACACTAATTTTTTATCCGTTAACATCGCTAAGCAATCAGACAGCTCTTCACTGCTATTAGCGGTTAACAATGGAATTTGCAGTAATTTGGCATATTGCTGAAGCTGCTCTTGCGCTCCTATTCTAAAATTATCAGTAGAGATTAAAGCCACCGAGCGCTTGCCATGTATGTGTGCAAAACGAGCCGCTATTTTTGCAATAGTGGTTGTTTTACCAACACCCGTTGAGCCGACTAAGGCAACTATGCCACCATCGTCTAAAATGCTTTGATTATTGACAGGTAATAACTTTGATAACAAACCCATCGCATGACGCCACATCAGCTGAGGGTCTTCTTGACTAATCTCCATTTGATTAATGACTCTCTCACAAATATCTGCGCCTATACCTAACTCAGTCAGAAGATTTAATAAAACCGTTCTAACTGGATTACGTTGTTTATAATTACCCCAATCTAAAGTTGTCAATTGACTTTGCATAAGCTGACGCATATTACGCATCTCTTCTTTCATCTCATCAAGGGCTGGTTGCATTTCGTTTTGAGGCGATGCCTTCACTTTAGGTTCTTCTTGCTGAGCAACGACTTTAAGAGACTCGGCTTGATCTTTAATCGAGTTTTCAATTTTTATTGTTACTGGCTCATCACTTGTTTGGGTTGCCAACGAATAACGGCTAGTTTCTGCCACCTCAGCGGTCGTTTTACTTGCCACGACAGGCTCTGGCTTTGCATCTAATAACTGAGCTTGCAAATCTTTGATTGAATTTAATAAGTTTTCGGCATGTACTTTGCCATCAAAATTAATAGCCTCACCTTTAATTTTTGGTGAATCAGACTGCCAATCAAACGCTGTTTTAGCTGCTGGCTTCGGCACTTCATAGTGATTTTTTATAACTGCTTTTGGTCGATTAGCCGATATATTTGCTGTCACATTTATTTCACCAAAAATAGGCTCTTGACGGTTTGAAGACATGTTAGTGGCCACCTCAGACAAAAGGTCTTTAGTGGGTTTTGAGGGCTTGACGGATACGGGCGGTGTACCTTGCTGTTCAATTTGTTTCTTTTTACGTTGCAAAGCGGCTTGAGCAGACAGTTCTGCATTAATTTGCGCTTGGTCATAATCAATCGCTGAAATGATTTCTACGCCGCCAGGTACTTTATTGTTACCTAAAATCACTGCATCATCGCCTTGCTCTAACTTAACGATATTCAGCGCTTCCCGCATGGTGGGAGCAAACGTTCTTTTTATTTTCATTTCTAACCTCATTATTTCTTCGGGTAAAAACCCTTCCTGCAAAAACCTTTAAGCATTCCCTCCTGCATTACTTGCTTGCGC
>CAZORZ010000091.1:0-5596 GCA_964582255.1 uncultured Gammaproteobacteria bacterium
TTAATAGAATTCGTTTAAATTCATCAGGCGATTTTCGTTCGCCACACGCTAATCGCGATATCCAAAATCGAAAAGCAGCTGCTCTCAACATTAAAGGAATGGCTTGATTTTCTAACGATGATAGCGGCCTCACTTGATGGTAAGCCGCTATCACATCACGCATTTTATAACGATCTAAAGAGCCATCATGTTGACTGCACCAATCATTAATAACAATTGCTAAGTCATAGACACAGACACCTATATACGCATCTTCAAAGTCTAAAATAGCTGCTATGCTGATTTTATCATTACGCTCTGTGAACAGTACATTATCCCTAAAGCAATCAGCATGAATTAGCCCCGTGGGTAAGCTTAATTGACTGTGTTGTCTAAAATAATCTAGCTCCTGCGACATTATGTCAGCATCTTCATCACTGATATCTGACTCTAATAGTTTACTCGCCTTAGCAACACTCCAAGATAGGTCTTTTTTTCTCCTACCGTCAAGGTCAATATCAACATTGTGCAGTAAGGCTAAAGAGCGCCCTATTTTTTTGCAGTGCTCAGCACTGGGTACTGTGACAGAAGTACCTTTGACATAGCTAAACAGTAAGGCAGGCTTATTTTTTAATTTCTTACTTTTATTTGAACATATTAATTGAGCCGCTGGAAAACCATTTTCCAGCAAAACACTATAAATTTTCTTTAAAAAACTAACGTCATCAATTTCTTCAAACAGGGTTAAAACATAGTGCGACAGTTCTGTGTGAATTAAATAATTAGAGTTAGTCATGCCGTTAGTTATAGGCAAAAATTCAACACAAGTGCCTATCTCGAAATCACTTAAAAATATGTTGATGTCATCCAGCGTTAACTCAGTATAAACAGCCATATTTTATAAGTGCAACATACGTTCATGTTCTTCGTCTGATGGTTCAAAGGTACGGTTTTCATAATAGTTAAAAATTGCATTCACCACATCATTTGGGTCATCTATCACTTGAAATAAATCCAAGTCTTCTTCATTAACCGTGCCTTCAATCACTAATGTGTTTTTTATCCAATCAGTTAAGCCAAACCAAAATTCACTCTCAACCAAAATAATAGGGATTTTGCGTGTTTTTCTTGTTTGCACTAAGGTTAAAATTTCAGCTAATTCATCTAAGGTGCCAAAACCACCAGGCATCACCACATAGGCTGTGGCGTATTTTACAAACATTACTTTACGTGAAAAAAAGTGTTTAAAGTTTAATGATATATCTTGAAAACCATTTCCTGACTGTTCATTCGGTAACTCAATATTAAGCCCAATGCTTTTAGACTTTCCTTCAAAAGCCCCTTTATTGGCTGCCTCCATAATACCGGGGCCACCTCCACTGATCACCGAAAAGCCGGCATCGGATAACAAACGTGCAATTTTGACTGTTTTTTTATAATACGGATGCTCCTTATCAGTACGTGCCGAGCCAAAAATAGTCACTGCGGGTTTGATGCTCGATAGCTTTTCGAAGCCATTCACAAACTCAGAAATTATTTGAAAAATCTTCCATGACTCTCGCGTGAGTTTATTATCTTTATTTGATGAATCAGGCATTGTTTTTATTAACCCTTCCGTTATTCTGCTCTACTAATTTATAGTTGAATGTAGCAAAAATGACTGACAATAGCGCAAAAAAATTCGTCTTAATCGATGGTAGCTCTTATCTTTTTAGAGCTTTTCACGGTTTACCACCCTTAACCAATAATCAGGGTGAGCCCACAGGCGCAATTTACGGCGTCATAAACATGCTACGTAAGCTTATTGACAGTGAACGACCCGATGCCATCGGCGTTATATTTGATGCTAAGGGTAAAAACTTTCGCCACGACATTTTTCCTGATTACAAAGCAAATCGTCCGCCTATGCCTGATGATTTACGCGTGCAAATCGAGCCATTGCTCGCCATCATTAAGGCCATGGGTTTACCCTTAGTCGTTATAGATGGCGTTGAAGCCGATGATGTAATTGGCGCGCTATCAGTCGATGCTGAAAAGCTAGGCTATGACGTGTTAATTTCTACTGGTGATAAAGACATGGCGCAATTGGTCACTAAAAAAGTGACTTTGATTAATACCATGACCAATAAGCGCATGGACATCGCTGGCGTTAAAGAAAAGTTTGATGTCATGCCTGAGCAGATTATTGATTACCTCGCGCTGATGGGCGATAAAGTAGACAACATCCCTGGCGTGCCTAAATGCGGCCCCAAAACTGCTGCTAAATGGATTAATAGCTATGGTTCTATGTTGGGCGTTATCGAGCATGCCGATGAGGTAAAAGGCAAGGTGGGCGAATACTTGCGTGAATCCATTTCTTTTTTACCGCAGTCTTATGAGCTTGCCACCATCAAACTAGACTGTGAGCGACCAGATAATATTGATGAATTAGTGGTTAAAAATATCGACACTGAAGTCCTTGCCACCGCCTTTCAACGCTATGGTTTTAACCGTTGGCTAGCCGAGCTTGAAGACGAAGGGGTTGATATAACAGCTGAGAAAGCCACACCTAAAGAAGTTAAAGAGTACGAAGCTGTGTTAGACCAAGAGGCCTTAAATAAATGGATAGAGCGTATTAAAAACTGCGACCTTTTAGCCTTAGACACCGAAACCACCAGTGTTAATTATATGACTGCACAGATGGTTGGCATCTCTTTTTGTATTGATGATGATGCTTGTTACATCCCGTTAAAACATGACTATTTGGACGCACCTAAACAGCTGGATAAAGACAGCGTGCTGGAACAGTTAAAGCCCTTATTAGAAGACCCCAACATTAAAAAAGTTGGGCAAAATTTAAAATATGACTGCCATATATTTCTAAATGAAGGCATTAGCATAAAAGGCATCGCTTTTGACACCATGCTCGAATCCTATGTATTAAATTCAGTCGCCAGCCGCCATAATATGGATGATTTGGCACAGCATTATCTGAACCACAGCACCATCCATTTTGAAGACGTGGCTGGCAAAGGCAAAAAACAACTCACTTTTAACCAAATTTCCTTAGAAGAGGCTGTGCCTTATGCCGCAGAAGATGCCGACATCACTATGCAATTGCATCATGTGTTGCATGAAAAACTTGCCGAAATACCCTCACTGTTAAAAGTATATACCGACATTGAACAGCCTTTATCTGAAGTCATCACGCGTATTGAGCAAAATGGCGTTAGCATTGACAGTGCGATGTTGCAAAAACAAGGACAAGAAGTTGATGCCACTTTGCAACAACTCGAAAAACAAGCGTTTGAATCGGCAGGCGAAGTATTTAATTTATCATCACCTAAGCAAATTCAACAGATTCTATTTGAAAAGCAAGAAATACCTGTCATTCGAAAAACACCTAAAGGACAACCCTCCACCGCAGAAGATGTGCTCGAAGAGCTTGCCGAAACTTACGAGCTGCCACGTATTATTTTAGAACACAGAGGTCTTAACAAGCTTAAATCAACCTATTTAGATAGGCTTCCAGAAGAGATTAATTTACACACTGGCCGCGTGCACACTTCTTATCATCAAGCCGTTGCCTCAACAGGCCGTTTATCATCGTCACAACCTAATTTACAAAACATCCCCATTCGCAGTAAGGAAGGGCGAAAAATTCGTGAAGCTTTTGTCGCCGAAGGTGACAACAAAATTATGGCACTCGATTATTCACAAATCGAGCTACGCATTATGGCGCATTTATCACAAGACAACAGCCTCATCGACGCCTTCAAACAAGGTAAAGACGTACACAAAGCAACTGCCGCAGAAGTATTTGGTGTGGCCGTAGAGGATGTCGAAACCAATCAAAGGCGTGCTGCTAAAGCGATTAACTTCGGTTTAATTTATGGCATGTCGGCCTTTGGCCTTGCCAAACAATTAGGCACGGGGCGAAAACAAGCACAAGAATATGTCGATCTGTATTTTGAGCGGTATCCTAGCGTAAAAGACTATATGAACAAAACCAAAGAACTGGCTCATCAACAAGGTTTTGTAGAAACTGTGTTTGGTCGCCGTCTCTATTTACCTGAGCTTAAATCTAAAAATGCACAGCGCAGACAATATGCCGAACGCACTGCCATAAACGCGCCAATGCAAGGCACTGCTGCTGACATTATTAAAATAGCGATGATCCAAATTGACGATTGGTTATTCAATAATTTGGATAAGGCAAAAATGATTATGCAAGTGCACGATGAATTAGTGTTTGAAGTAACGCCAGACTCTTTAGCTGAATGCCAAGCCGTATTTGAAGATAAAATGATTCAAGCGGCACAATTATCTGTGCCTTTAGTGGTCGATATAGGCGTTGGCATTAACTGGCATGAAGCGCATTAATCTCTCGACACATTCTTTAATTTTAAAAAAATATCATGGCCATTAGTTCAACCATCAATAAAGTCAGTCTAAGCATTGCTAATATGGACTCACATTATTACCAAAACCATGATTTAACTGTCGCTCAACATCCTTCTGAAACAGACACACGTTTTATGATTCGCTTAATAGCATTTATGTTAAATGCCAGTGACACACTCTCTTTTACCAAAGGCTTAAGCAGCGATGACGAGCCTGATGTGTGGCAAAAATCACTGACTGGTGACATAGAGCTGTGGATGGATTTAGGTCAACCCGATGAAAAACGCATTCGCAAAGCCTGTGGCAAAGCACAAAACGTCATTATTTATACCTATAACCAACGTAAAGCGAAACCGTGGTGGGAACAAAATAAAGGCAAACTGCAACGCTTTAACAATTTAAGCTTGTTTCATATCAATGCAGACAATATCGACGTCATGGTCAAACGCTCGATGCGCTTACAATGTAACATTCAAGATAACGAATTGTATTTAAGTGATGACAATAACAACAGCTCGATTAGCGTCACTCAATATCAGCTTTAAAAATATCGACCATTCAATGCTGTCAGATGAATTACTCAGACACTGGTTAAGGACGCTCTGATTAAGTAAAGATTATGCTCAAACTCTAATTTAAGTGCATTTCTTTCAAGTTTTTAACATCAGTTTCATTTTTACCATTTTTCTTTTTCTCCGCTTGTAAAACAGCATGATAAAGATCATCTGGATTCCATTGATCTTGCGTATTTGGTGAATATAGCATCACTTCTAGCTGTTCTAGCTGCTGAAAAAAAGGCTCATCAACATAGGGCTTTAAATCTGTTAACTGGGTTAATTTAGCAGGATAAAACTGCACATTAGCCCAAGCAATAAGCGCATTTTTACACTCAGCAACATCCCTATTTTTACAGGCTGTTTTTAACGTCTGCCTATCAAATTTTGGTGGTTTTTCTTGCGACTCTGCTAGCTTCTGTTTTTGCTGAGGTTGTTTCACATAAAAATACAGCGTTATTAACCAAGCCAAGGCAAAAAATAAGGCCGCCCATTGCCATAAGGGTTGTTCTTTTGCCATTGGCATGGCCGTCATAAAATCATCGCTTAGTGCGGATGTCAGCTCTGGTTGTGCTATTTGTTGTGGTGTGTGTGCAACAACGGGGGCTTGCTCAGTAATAAATTCATCGGCCTGCACGCTAATAATCTGCTCAGCTATTTCTGTTTTTTCCCATTGTTGC
>CAZORZ010000092.1:0-5590 GCA_964582255.1 uncultured Gammaproteobacteria bacterium
GTTTAGAGCAAATCAGTGCCAGCACCAGCAAGCACATTGATACCTACCGCTTTGATCTAGCTGCTAAAAACCTATATGAATTCGTGTGGAATGATTATTGTGATTGGTATATTGAGCTATCAAAGCCTGTTTTATATGCCGATGATGCCACAGAAGCCCAATTACGTGGCACACGCCAAACACTGATTAAAGTACTCGAAACAGCTCTGCGTTTAATGCACCCTATCATGCCCTATATCACAGAAGAATTATGGCAAATGATCGCACCTTTGGCAGGCGTGAAGGGTAATACTATCATGTTGCAGGCCTATCCCGAATGCAATGAAGCCAACATTAATCAAGATACTATTGACGAGTTAGAATGGGTTAAAAGTTTCATTATGGGCGTGCGCCAAATTCGCTCTGAAATGAATATTAAACCATCAGAGCTACTGCCTGTTTTACTTGAAAATGGCTCTGAAATAGATTTACAGCGCTTAAATAACAATCGCAACTTTGTCATGTCACTCGCCAAATTACAAAAAATCACTTGGTTAGAGACAAGCGATGTCGCACCAGAAAGCGCAACATCATTGATCGGCAATATGAAATTACTCATTCCCTTATCAGGATTAATTGATAAAGATGCCGAACTTACGCGTTTACAAAAGCACATTGAAAAATCCCAGCAAGATGTCAAACGCATTAATGGCAAGCTTGGTAATGCTAAGTTTGTTGATAAGGCTCCAGAGGCTGTGGTTGCCAAAGAGCGCGAAAAACTAGCCGAAGCAGAAACTGCCTTAGCTAATTTAAAGCAGCAGTTTGATAAAATTAGTGTGATGTAAGTTATTTATAATGAGCAGGGGATAACATGAATAGAACGCAGCAAATCATTCAATCACATGCTGGAGTTATTGTGCAAGTGGTACAAACAGTACAAAACCCAAGCATAATGCCGCAACTTGAAGAGGTATTAACGCTCAGTGAAAAAAATGGCTGGGGAGACGTTGTTGTTGTTATCCGTAAAATCATCACTGGTTCAAGAGAGCCTAAATTGATGATGAATCTAGACGAAGAAGATAGCATCATCATCGAAGCTATTTTAAACGGCATTCAAAACCCAGCAAGCTTACCTGACCCCCATAAAAAAACTGATGCGACTATGGCTGCCCCAGGTATCGCCCACATGATTCATCAAGCCAGCAGAGGTAGTCCTCAGGCACTAGAAATTATCAGCCAGATGGCAGAACAAATGGCTGGAGCTGGTGGTGATATGAAAAATTTAGGTGGCATCATTCGTAAATTGATTGCTGGAGAACGCGATCCCGATAAACTAAACCAAGGCATGGGCACTCAAGGTCGGCAACTGGTTGATACTATTTTAGAAGAACTGAGTAAATTGGCAGAACAATAGCATTTCGTTCTCACTTAAGTAAGATTCTGAGCAAGCACGATAAAATTTATCTGAACTTTCGTTAAGACCCTAACTCATAAAGATACTTATAATAAAATATAAAAGAATTATCATGGGCATGGCACAAACTCTTGAAGCACCAATAAACTCGATCAATTCATTGTTTGCCTCGCTGCAATCACCAATATTACTGTTATTTAGAGGTTGGGTTGCCTATGTATTTTTTATGTCAGGCTTGCAAAAAGTATCAACTTGGAACGATGAATATGGCGTTATGTATCTTTTTAAAGAAGAGTATAATGTGCCCCTACTTAATCCTGTGGTAGCTGCATATCTGGCCACTGCTGGAGAGCTTATTCTCCCCATCTTAATCGTTTTAGGTTTGGCCTCACGCTTATCTGTCTTTGCTTTATCCATTTTAAACATTGTTGCTGTAGTTGCCTATTACGCTACCCTAGCTAAAGTAGGTCAGGTAGCTCCCCACCTATTTTGGGGCGCTATGATGTTAGCAATTATGGTCTTTGGTCCCGGTTATTTTTCTATCGACCAGTGGTTAAAATCAAAATATTCTTCATAAGCACATTATAAATCACTACAATAAGGGGCTTTTCTAACCTTATTGTAGTTTTAATGCGCACTTTCTTTCTTTCTTTATCCTTTATTACTCTTTCATTTATTTCTTTTAGCTCGATCGCCGAGATGGAAATAGACTACGAATTGGACCCTTATTATTCTAATTTAGGTCTGTTCATCCCATTTAATGATGACAAAATCCCCACTGTCGAATTAAGAAATGAACGGGAAATCTATACTAATTTATTAAGCGATATTTTCTCCCCAAGTTTTTTTGTGGTTGAATTCAGTGTTAACCCCTTACCCATTTTAGGGCTTTATCTTAAAGACCATCAAACTCAGCTCTATGACAATGCTCAACTAAGCGAAGATTTAAACATCATCGCTGCCTTAACCGAGGGTTTTGAAGAGCCCTATGCCATTTCATTCTTCCTTGGCAATGTGTTGAAATTCAGCCTGCCTAATGAGACACAGTCTAAAGCCATTAATAAAGGATATTCAGGCTTACTATTTAGCATGGGAAGCAAGCACATTCGTGCCAACACTTTATTTGATGATCAATGGTACGAAATTGAGTGGAAACTAAAGGGCGATCGTAGAATTGGTGACCTTTATCATAGTTTTAGTTTTCGCGTAGGGACTAAAGTTCATGGTCATGCTGATATAAGTAGCAGCTATTATTTTGGCTTAAGACGAGAGCTTTTTAATTCTAAAGTTCAAGCATATAGCTTTTATGAAAATATTGGAGTTGATTTTAGAATTGATTTTTCTAGTGAGTCAAAATCACTGATTCAGTCTGAACTATTTATTGAGAAGCACTGGCCAACGGACAAAGCAAAAATATCACTTGGCATCGGTGTAAAGAAGGTTATAGGTAAATACCTCAATGACTTAAATTATCTCAACCAAGACTTACAATTGATTTTACGCCCAGGTATTAAATTTTAATTTTTTAATCAGAGGCTCCTTAAAAGTTATAACCACCATCCGTGATGGCTATAACAGCAAGAGTTTTTTCAACCCTAATCCCCAGATAGGAATGTGAAAATAGTGTCATCGCTTGATGTGCCGAGTGAAACGAAAAGCTTCGTGGTCACCTTATTGGTGATGAGAAGATTTTTGGTTTGCTAGGTGCATTAAGAGGTTGCTCCATTTTTATATTCTCTATCTGGGAATTTGAGTTAATGACTAATCATTTTGTACCCGTAAAAATGCAGGTATATCATAGTCAGTAGTATCTTCAGCATTAGCTTCATCAAGGTTTAAATTATCACCAACCGCTTTACGCAAAGCTGTAGGATGATCGTAGTCCGTATAATCAATATTACCAATTGATGCTCTTTTAATAACCTCTACAGGCTTTATAGCGACAGGCTTTTCAACGTCTTCTTGTTTTGTTCCACCTAAGCCAGTTGCAACCATAGTAACTCGTAACGTACCCGCTTCCATTTCAGCATCAATCACTGTTCCAACGACCACTGTCGCATCAGCAGAAGCCATTTCTGTAATAATCGAACCGACATCATCTAACTCACCAATCGACAAGTCTAAGCCTGCTGTCACATTGACTAAAATCCCCTTAGCACCTGCAATATTCACATCTTCCAACAGAGGAGATGCAATTGCTTTTTCAGCTGCTTCTCGCGCTCTATCTTCACCCGATGCAACACCTGTGCCCATCATTGCCATACCCATTTCTGACATAACCGTGCGCACGTCAGCAAAGTCAACATTGATCAAGCCAGGGCAAGTAATTAATTCAGCGATACCTTGAACGGCTCCTTTCAATACATCATTTGCGGCCATAAATACTTCAAGCATTGAAGTATCTCTGCCTAAAACAGGTATTAATTTTTCATTCGGAATAGTAATGAGCGAATCAACATATTGGCTTAGGTTTTCAATGCCTTCTTCGGCTAAGTCCATACGTTTTTTACGTTCAAATGTAAAAGGCTTTGTCACAACTGCAACTGTTAATATACCCATTTCTTTAGCTATCTGTGCCACCACAGGTGCTGCACCTGTGCCTGTTCCGCCACCCATTCCAGCGGTGATAAACAACATATCAGTACCGTCTATCGCTTCTTGAATGCGCTCTCTATCTTCCATAGCTGCTTGCCGCCCTACTTCAGGGTCTGCGCCCGCACCTAAACCTTTGGTTAAGTTACAACCAATTTGTATCGATGATTTTGGGTCTTTATTTTTCAGCGCTTGTATATCTGTATTCAGACATAAAAAATCAACGCCTTCAATCCCGGCATCAACCATATTTTGTACAGCATTTCCGCCACCGCCACCAATTCCTATTACCTTTATGACTGGATTTTGTGAAAATGAATCCATTAATTCAAACATGTTATTACCTCTACTCTTGCATTTATTATATAAAAATTAACTTTTCACTGGCAATCGCTCCTGCATTGCCAGTATAACCGCCATCCATGGCGGCCTCACTGGCAATCGCTCCTGCATTGCCAATAAAGCCGTCTATGGTGACCTCACTGACAATTGCTTCTGCATTGCCAATAAAGCCATCCATGGTGACCTCACTGACAATTGCTTCTGCATTGCCAATAAAGCCATCCATGACAGTCTTAAAAAGTCCCTTGAAACCAGTTTTTCATTTTTTGAAAAATACTTTCTTCATCAGCATCATCAGTGTCCGAATACTGCGATGATTGCTGTTTACTACCAAAAATCAATAAACCCACACCTGTTGCATGTATTGGGTTTTTAACCACATCAACTAACCCTGTGACATGCTGCGGTACTCCTAAACGTACCGGTAAGTGAAAAATCTCTTCTGCCAACTCAATCACGCCTTCCATTTTTGAGCTTCCGCCCGTCAGCACAATACCTGCTGCACACATTTCGTAAAAACCACTGCGGGTTAATTCTGCTAGCACTAAATTCAGTAACTCTTCATAGCGCGGCTCAACTACCTCAGCTAAGGTTTCTCGCTTTAACTGTCGTGAAGCCCTATCACCCACGCCAGGCACTTCAATCATTTCATCTGGATTAGTCAGTTGTCGTAAGGCACAGGCGTATTTAATTTTAATTTCATTGGCGTATTGCGACGGTGTACGTAAAGCGACTGCGATGTCATTCGTTACCTGATCACCGGCTATAGGAATGACCGCAGTGTGTCTTATCGCTCGCTCTCTAAACACTGCAATGTCTGTAGTGCCACCACCTATATCTATTAGGCAAACACCCAAATCTTTTTCATCTTCTGTTAGCACTGAACTGCTTGATGCTAACTGCTCTAAAATCACGTCATCAACTTCTAGGCCACAGCGATGTATACATTTTGTAATATTTTGCGCCGCACTGACGGCACCAGTAATAAGGTGCACACGAGCCTCTAAACGAATACCCGACATACCGATAGGATCATGAATGCCCTCTTGATTATCAATAATGAATTCTTGCGGCAACACATGAAGAACCCTTTGGTCTGACGGAATGGCCAAGGCTCTGGCAGTATCAATCACTCGAGCAACGTCAGCATGACTCACTTCTCTATCTCTAATCGGACCAATGCCACTGGAATTAAATGAACGTATATGACTGCCAGCAATACCGGCATAAACCGAACGTATTTGGCAGCCTGCCATTAATTCT
>CAZORZ010000093.1:0-5581 GCA_964582255.1 uncultured Gammaproteobacteria bacterium
ATCGAGCAATTTACTTAATCAGATTATCCTTAAAGAGCTATCGGCATTCACTTCAGCTAAAACGAGTTGGTTATATGTCTCTTAACTCTTTTTTTTACAGGAATGATTTTGCATCAGTGACGCAAAAAACAAGGATGTGGCTGAATAGTTTAAGGATTGTGGGTGTTGAGTTAAATAATCAACATACTCTTTTTTAAGCTGCTGATTGTTAATAGAGTCTGGCAAACAATATTTTTGGCCACTGAAGCCTGCCATTCTAAATGCTTCTGCTGAGCCTAAAATAAACATGGAACAGCCTGCACTCATTTCAGAAAAATTGGCGTTGCACATTTTTAATACTTGGGTGCCATCAAAGTATTTTTCTGCCGAAACATTCCCACTTAAAACAAGACCTAAGCTCAATATAGTTGCATTGAATAAATTCATTAAATAACCCCTTTTTGATAATGCTTTTATGATAGTCGATAGCTAGCGACATTCTAATTTTATCACTTATTTTATGTGACTCCATTGCCATTCAGTGTCTCCTTAAGTGAATTAAAACCCCTTAAAATAGCATTTAGAGTTTTTATTCATTAATTCCCAATAATTCAATTTCAAAAATTAATGCCGTATTCGGGCCAATTTTAGAACCTGCCCCACGCGTTCCATAAGCTAATTCACTTGGAATAAAAAAGCGTGTTTTTTCCCCAACAACCATCAATTGCACGCCCTCAGTCCAACCCGAAATCACTCGATTTAGGCCAAATGAAATTGACTCTCCACGTTCAACTGAGCTATCAAATACTGTTCCATCAGTTAAAGTGCCGTGATAATGCACTTTAACTTGATCGCTTGCCTTGGGATGAACTGAACCTGAACCCTGTTGTAATACTCTATATTGCAGGCCAGACGCTGTGGTTACCACACCAGCCTTCTTGCTGTTTTGCTCTAAGAAGGCTGTACTCGCTATTGTTGCTTCAGTTGTTTTTACTTCGTTACTACATGACAAGGTAGTGATAAGTACCACCATTAAAATTATTAACTTATTCATATTTTTCCTTTAAATTCTATTTTCTTAAAAAATCATCGAAAGATGGTTTCGAATTAATGCTTAAAAACCTTATCAATCAATGTCTATTGGATAAGCGCATGTAGATAAAATTTTACCTGCATGGGCTAGACGCCACTTTATTGAGCAGCAAGAATAGTTATTTGACCAAGTTCTTTTTCAGTGCATCTAAAATTAACATTCTTACTTGCTGATTTATCTATCACCATTGGCTTCTTTGATAAATCAAGTAATTAATCATAACCGTTTTAATAGTTTATAGCCGCTTTTTCTACTACGGCTATACAAACAAGATGAGCGCCTCTTTCTGTTAAAAACTTAAATAACTGGGTGCTGTCGCGAAGCGTAAGCGCTCAATGTTGATTTGAATTGTTATGTTCCCCAAGTGCTATCACGTATTAATTATAGGGTTATACATATTTTGATTTAATATATGAATTACCAGTTACATAATCTTGAGGCAGTTTGCTCTATTAAAGCCGATTAGATAGGTTTTAATAAAAACCTATTGAACCAGTCGCGCGCGCGTTAACCGTCCTTTTACCTTGCCATTTTGAAAATATTCTAAGGCTTTTGAGGCGCTATTTTTGTCGATGGCGACATAGCTAAATTTAGCAAATATTTTAATGTTACCAATATCTGCACCTGCTAAGCCTGCATCTTTGGTAAGAGCACCTAGTAGATCACCTGGGCGGATTTTGTTCTTTTTGCCACTGTCAATTTGCAAGGTCACCATGGGCGATTCCATCGTGTAGCGAGGATGGCGCTTTAGGTTGCCGATGGATAGGTTGTTGATTTTACAGTTTTGATAGACTTCTATTGCCTGCACCCGTTTGGTTTCTGTTTCTGTGTATAAACTTAACGCGATGCCTTCTTCGCCTGCGCGACCAGTGCGCCCTATGCGATGCACGTAGTCCTCAGCATCATGTGGCAACTCATAGTTAATAACCGCTTGCAGTGATTTTATGTCTAGTCCGCGTGCAGCCACATCGGTGGCGACTAGCACGCTACAACTGTGATTACTAAATCGGGTGAGCACGTCGTCACGTTCGTATTGTTCTAAATCCCCATGCAGTGCTAAGGCATGAATGCGCCGCTCATTTAAGGCTTCACCCAGCTCTTGGCACTGCACCCGTGTTTTACAAAAAACCACTGCATTACTGGGTTTGTAATGTTCAAACAAGGCCATTAATGCGTCTTCTCGGTGTTTATTGACGGTTTTAAAAAAGTGCTCGGTGATGGTGCTTTTTTTATGTTTGGTATCGACTTTAATGGTTTTTGGGTCATGCAAAACAGATTCGGCAATATGCCTGATGCTATCAGGATAGGTGGCAGAAAATAACAAGGTTTGGCGTTGCGTTGGGGTGTACGAAATTATGTGCTCGATATCTTCTTGAAAACCCATGTCGAGCATACGGTCGGCTTCATCCAACACTAAGGTACTAATTTGCGTGATGTCTAGTGTTTGCCGATCTAGGTGGTCTTTTATGCGACCTGGTGTGCCGACGATAATATGCGCGCCGTGCTCTAATGAGTCTGCTTGAATGCGTAAGGGCTTGCCGCCGCATAGGACAATGAGCTTTATGTTGGGAATACAGCGCGCAAGTTTTCTAATTTCTGCTGCCACTTGGTCGGCAAGCTCACGTGTTGGGCACAGTACTAAGCCTTGTGCACCAAAAAAACGAGGATTAATGGCTTCTAAAATACCTAAGCCAAAAGCGACTGTTTTGCCACTGCCTGTTTTGGCCTGCACAATCACATCATCGCCATGTAAGATGGCAGGTAAGCTTTTTTGCTGCACAGGAGTGAAAGATTGATAGCCTAAAGAGGCAAGGTTGTCTGTTTGTTCAGCAGATAAGATGATGGATGAGAAATCAGGCGACATGGCAACAGACTATTAAAAAGAGCGCGGATGGTAACAGGTCGTAAGGTGGTTTAAAACACAGGTAAAAACAGAATGATAATTAACACGATATGAGGGAAAGCAATGGTGGGTCGTAATGCTTGTTTTAAATAGCTGGAGATTAAACCAAAGGTATTGGGGCGAGACTGCTCCCAAGCACTATAAAAATGAAATGCTTGCAAGTCTTTAGTCTGTTTTAGAGCTGTTTCGATGCTTAAAATACGGTGTTCGGTACGGCTTTGAAATGTTTTCCAAATGGCTTCTTGCAGCCATAACACGAGCAATAAAAAAACAGCAACGAGAGGGGGAAATGCTAGGCTAATAGCAGTAAAGGTCAATACAATGCTCAGGCCTTTTATAAGTAGGGCATAGGCTTCATATTGCTCATAGCTGTTATGTAATACAGCCCACTCTTGTTGTAACTCTGTTTTATTATTCATAGCGGTGGGTTATAAAATTTCGTTGCGTTGATTCGGGTCGTCAGTAAAAACACGGCCTGTTTTAATGGTGTTAAACATATGTTCAAACACTCGACCTATGTTGTCATTATTGTCGTCTAAAAAATACGAATGTCCTTTTGGCATGTCATATTTATTATTAAAGTTATCACAATCTATGGCATATACATTAGATTGTACTTTGCTCATATCTTCAGGCCCTGTATGGCCAAGACGACGTGAAGCAACCTTATTTTTAAGGTTAGATATTTTACTAGAGCGTAATGCTAAATCATCTGAGGCATAGTAAACAGACACATTACGTGCCGATTGGCTGATTAAACGCCCAACTTCATTTTCTTCTAGTGATTCATTAACAATGTCGGCAGCCATTAAAATAGTATTACGAAATAAAAGTGGCACGCCATTGGCAAGGTCGTATTTGTTCCAAGTCGCAAGTGTTTCTCTTAATACGCGATTGCCCATAGAGTGGGCGAGTATATTGATGCGTTTTAAACACGGTGCATCTTCGGATGATTGGTCGCGCCATGACATAAACATTTGCAGCATACGTGCGAAAGAGAACGCGCTGTTGTCGGCTGATTTTTGATCGTCCCAATAATCTTTGATGATTCCAAAATCGTTATCGCAAGGCCAAATAATAGGTACCACTTGCACAAGGTTAGGTTGTTTTTTATCAAATAGCTGTTGTAATTTTTCGGCACTTGGAAAGATATCAGGCTCTGGTAAATTAGAAAACCCGTGGATATAAAATAGCAATTGTTTAGCATTGCTTTGTTTTAATTCTGACATTAAGCCCTTTGAGCCAATTTCTATGTAAGAATCTTCCGCTGTTCGTTTACAACAATAGATAGAATTCGAAGGCGCATTTTTATTGAGATCAAACTTAAATGCTCGATTGTTTTTACTGCGAATTGAGCCTTTTGGCTCGCGATTAGTAATAAATAACATGTGTTTTCCTTTTTAAATGTTAGTTAGGGTCGATTAATCGCGCAGCGGTCCTTAATACAGTGGCTTCTGCGATATGTGATTGGGTGATGTGTTCTATACGGGCTAAATCTGCAATGGTACGGGCGAGTTTTAATAAACGGTGATAACTTCGCGCCGAGAGTTTCAGCTTGTGCATTGTGAGCGATAATAGTTCTTTTGAGCTTTGGTCTAGTTTGCAATGCTGTTCTATTTGTTTGGTGTCTAATTGATAGTTTAAATAGCCTTGTCGCTTAATTTGAATGTTTTGCGCGGCAACAACACGGGCTTTAATGGTTTGGGTGAGTTCTTCTTGATCACTGTTACTACTAATAAGGAGTGATTGGTCTAGTTTAGGTAATTCGATTTGAATGTCGATACGATCTAAGAACGGCGCAGATAGCTTATTTTTGTAACGATTCAGTTGTTCGGCACTGCAACTGCAACTCTGTAGGCTGCTGCATCCAGCTGGGCAAGGGTTCATCGCGGCGATGAGTTGAAAACGAGCAGGGTATTCAGCTTGGCGCGCTGCTCGAGAGATATGTATTTTTCCTGTTTCTAAAGGCTCACGTAATACATCTAATGTTTTGCGATCAAATTCAGTTAGCTCATCTAAAAATAATACACCATTGTGCGCTAAGGATATTTCGCCGGGTTTAGCATGTGAGCCGCTGACAGTTTTCATTATTAATGCTACATTTTCACAAACTATCAACAGCTTACATATAGTCATTATCACTAAAGCCACTACAAATTATCTCATCAAGAGCTACAAGATTGCTTTTATACCACTAAATAGGCTACAAAATTACCTATAATTATTAGATATGAAGTTTTCACATAAAAATAGAAAGATTGGATACACCTACGGGAGCTTATCGGGCATATTTTCTTTTCGAGGTGAAAAGAGCATTGCTTTTGAATCAACTCTTGAAAGGGATTTTTTAACCTTATTTGAATTCCATGATGCTGTTATCGATATAGAAGAACAGCCATATACAATTGAATATACGAATAAAAATGGGAGAAACGTTACCTATACCCCTGACTTTTTAGTGACATTTAAAGCTTCTCCTGCTTCTACTACAGATAACCCATTTCCTAAGCCATTATTGGTTGAGGTTAAACCTAGAAATAAAATACAAAAAAAATATAAAGAATTAAAACCTAAATTTAAAATTGGTTTACGTTTTGCTCATGAGC
>CAZORZ010000094.1:0-5555 GCA_964582255.1 uncultured Gammaproteobacteria bacterium
GTTTTTTAGCGTATGAAAGCGCCTGTTTAGCAATTTTTACAGGTTTTTGACTGGCATCAGAACTAAAGAATGCTGCATTCACTTCTTTTGATAGGGTTTCTAACTGTTGAATTGCTGCCGGTCTATACACGTCGACACTGGCCAACATAACGTGTTTTTTCTCACGTTCAATTAGCATTCTGGCAAGTTTTGCTGCAGATGTGGTTTTACCTGCACCTTGCAAACCAGCCATTAGAATGACAATCGGTGGTTTTTGGTTAAGGTCTAAGCCTTCATGAGTCGATCCCATCACAGCTTCTAATTCATCCTGCACGACTTTAATCAGTACTTGCCCAGGTGTTAAGCTGGTAAGAACCTCTTGGCCAATCGCTTTAGCACGAACCTTATCAATAAATTCTCGAACAACGGGTAATGCGACGTCGGCCTCTAATAAAGCCATGCGAATATCGCGTAATGTGTCTTTTATATTTTCATCGCTTAAACGGCCTTGGCCACGAAGGTTTTTAACGGTACGCGATAGGCGTTCGGATAGATTATCAAACATAGTGAAATTAAAGAGTTAGTTAGGTAGTCGTGATTATAACTTAAATATTTCATCGCCCGTAGGACGATGTACGTTAAAATCTGGCATGGCTTCTAAACACTGGTTAAAAATCAAATCTTCTTCACCGGGTTTAAAATGGGTCAACCAAACTTCAGGTTTATGGTTCAATTTTTTAATATCTTCACTCAACAAACTAGGGCAATAATGTTTAGCCAATTTGCTAATTTCAATTTCTTTATTAGAAAATGCAGATTCGATAAATAAAAGATCAAGTTTTTTATATTTATTCAGCGCTTGCCACAATGAATCATTGGTTGTGGTATCGCCGCTAAAAGCAATAGTGTTTCGAGAATCTTGTACACAATACCCAACACCGGGCACGGTATGATTAACGGCAATCATTTCAAAGGTCCGCTCTCTTATGGTGATTTTTTCGCCCGGTTGCATGGCAAGAAAAGTGATGCAAGGATGTTCTTTATTCGGTAATTCAGAAAAATCAGGCCAAATGACCCAGTTAAAAATATGTGCCTTAAGCGCTTTGATGGTTTTTTCTAAGGCATGAATAACAATTGGTTCTTCGTTAATGCCAAACATGCTATCAGCTAACAGAGGAATTCCAGTGATGTGATCCATATGCGAATGAGTTAAAAATATGTGCCGCACACCTGACATATCATTTAATGCTAACTCGCCTAAACCGGTACCTGCATCAATTAAGATGTCATCATCAATTTGAAAGCAGGTTGTTCTCAGATGGCCACCTATACCGCCTGCCCAGCCTAATATTTTTACTCGCATTTATAATGTTTTTTTTAGAATATACCTCAAATATATCAGGGCTTGAGTAAAATGCATCTTAATTTATCATCTTCGTGTAGATAAATGGAACTAAGTCACTAAAATCGAATGGTTAGCACTGTTTTTATTAAAGTTTTGCGGTATTATTATTTAACTTAAACCACGCCTATGATGATTTTGCTAACGCTATTCACTTTTATTTTTTATTGCCTTTCTGCGATACTTATTTTTAAACAATGTGCACAAAATACAGCATCTGAAGCCAATCAACCTCGTTGGTTTAGCCTAACCCCAGCGTTATTAGCAATTACTCTACACGCCATACTATTAAGACACGATATTTTTCAACCCTCTGGCTTTAATTTAAGTTTTTTAACGTCCGCATCATTAATCACTTGGTTAGTTAGTGTGCAAATTTTATTTGCTAGCTTAAAACGCCCTGTCGATTCGCTTGGCATTGCGATGTTCCCTTTAAGCGCGCTCGCAATTTTACTTAATTACTACAGCGATACGACCAATGTTATTACCAATTTATCATCAGGTATTCAAAGCCATATTTTAATCTCCATCATTGCCTATAGCCTACTGATGCTAGGTGCCATGCAAGCAGTTATCTTGGCATTACAACTTAAAGCAATCAAAAACCATAAACCAACTGGCTGGATCAAAAAATTACCGCCATTACATGATATGGAAAGCTTTTTATTTCAAATATTAAGTTTTGGTTTTATTTTTCTAACCACCGCATTAGCCAGTGGCTTTTTAGTTTTTGACGATTTATTCGCACAGCATTTAGTACATAAAACAATATTATCTTTAATTGGCTGGGGCGCTTTGTTCATTTTATTAACCGGTCGTCTTAAATTTGGTTGGCGTGGAAACACCGCCATTCGTTGGACATTTACCAGTTTTATTTTTATATTACTGGCCTATTTCGGCAGTAAATTTGTACTCGAAATCATTCTAAAACATTAATTTAACAGTCTTATTATTTTGAACGAACTATCCCTCAGCACCCTCTTTATTATTCTATTTTTATTGTTTTTAGTCTCAGCGTTTTTTTCTGGCTCTGAAACTGGATTGATGAGTTTAAACCGCTATCGCCTTAAGCACTTAGCGGCTAAAAAACAAGGTGGTGCTTACCATGCGTTTCGTTTATTAAAAAAACCAGATCACCTAATCAGCCTAATTTTATTAGGCAATAATTTCATTAACATCATCATCACCCAACTCGCGACATATATCGGCTATCGGGTATACGGCGATGTTGGTATTGCCATTGCGACGGGAGCGCTTACCCTTGTTTTGCTTATTTTTGCCGAAGTGACCCCTAAAACACTCGCCGCTCAGCACCCTGAAAAGATCGCCTATCCTGCCGCTTATGTTTACACCGTGCTAATGAAGATCCTTTTCCCTTTAGTAATTAGTATTAATTGGTTAGCAAGCCACGTTATGGTGCTATTTGCACAGCCTAAAAACGCTATCTCAAATGATGCCTTAAACCCCGAAGAGTTACGCATTGCGGTGAATGAAGCCGCAGGGTTAATTCCCGATTCTCACAAAGACATGTTAATTGGCATTCTAGATTTAGAAAAAATCACAGTTGATGACATCATGGTTCCTAGAAATGAAATCTCAGGCATCGACACGTCACTAGATTGGGAAGACACCTTAAAACAAATCACCAAGATACCCTATACCCGTATCCCCGTTTATGATGGCTCTATTGATCATGTAACAGGTACTGCGATGATGCGTAAAATTTTACCACGTATCATGAATGATGATTTTAGCCCCGATGTGTTGAACGAAATTATTAGCAAACCTTATTACATTCCTGAAGGCACTGCTTTAACCACTCAGCTCATTAATTTTCAAAAAAATAAACGCCGTATGGGTTTTATTGTTGATGAGTATGGCGACATACAAGGATTAGTGACTTTAGAGGATATCTTAGAGGAGATTGTTGGCGAATTCACCACTGATCCCAGCACCCTCAATAAAGATTTTTATATTAATGATGAAGGGCATTACATCATTGATGGGACGGCACAAATACGGTATTTAAATAAACAATTAAACATAAAGCTACCCATCAATGGAGCCAAAACACTCAATGGCTTATTACAGGAGTCGTTACAAAATATCCCACAGGCAGGCATCAGCGTTAAAATTAATGGCTATCCATTAGAAATTTTATTGGTTAAAAACAATATTGCCAAAACAGTCCGCCTCACTTTAATAGATAACCTCAAAGCAGAAGATAATGGCTAAGGCAGCGCAATATCAATGTACCGATTGCGGTGCTTTACACGTCAAATGGGGTGGTCAATGCACCGATTGTAAAAGTTGGAATACGTTAGAATTGTATCAATCAATTACCTCTAACAAAAACAAAGGGAATTGGCACAGCTCTAACAGCTCGACGCAAAGTATTGTTTTAAAAGATGTCCCTATCAGTGATGAACCTCGATTTAGTAGTCAATTAAAAGAACTCGATAGAGTGTTAGGTGGCGGCATTGTTCATGGCTCAGTTATTTTGCTGGGCGGAGACCCTGGTATTGGAAAATCCACCATTTTATTGCAATGTTTAGCGCTGCTCAGTCAAACAACAAGTGCGTTATATGTGACTGGCGAAGAATCACTGCAACAGGTTAGCCTAAGAGCGCAGCGTTTAAACTTACCTAATGACAAACTTATTTTATTAAGCTCAACCTGTGTTGAAGAAATTATCCATCATAGCGATAAATTAAAACCCACCGTTATGGTTATTGATTCGATTCAAACCATCTATACCGATGATCTTCAATCTGCTCCCGGCTCGGTCAGCCAAGTACGTGAAAGTACCGCTTTATTGGTTCGCTTAGCCAAACAAAAAAACATCACTATTTTTTTAGTCGGTCATGTGACTAAAGATGGGCAGCTTGCAGGGCCACGCGTACTTGAACACATGGTCGATACCGTTTTATATTTTGAAGGTGACAGTTCAACACGCTTTCGCTTAATAAGAGCGGTTAAAAATCGCTTTGGTGCGGTGAATGAGTTAGGCATTTTTGCCATGACTGAAGAAGGCTTAAAAAATGTCAGTAACCCGTCAGCCTTATTCTTAACCCACCATGATAAACCTGTGTCAGGCAGTGTTATTATGGTATCCCGAGAAGGCACGAGGCCTTTTTTAGTTGAAATACAGGCATTAGTAACGGATAGTCATCATGGCAATCCAAAACGTGTTTGTGTCGGTCTTGAAAGCAACCGACTAGCGATGTTGATTGCTATTTTGCAACGTCACGGTGGTATTTCTTTGGCTGACCAAGACATATTCATCAATGCTGTTGGTGGTGTGCGTATTAATGAAACAGGAGCTGATTTAGCGATTATTTTAGCCCTGTTATCAAGCTTTAAAGACCGATTTGTTGATCCTCACCTTCTCGTTTTTGGTGAAGTTGGGCTATCTGGTGAAATTCGCCCAGTGCCTAATGGTGAAGATCGTTTACGTGAAGCCAGTAAACATGGTTATACCAAAGCAATTGTACCCACAGCTAACGCGCCTAAACGCCAAAAAATAAAAAATATCGAGTTGGTGACAGTGAATCATTTAGTTGATGCGCTGAATATTCTATAATCCCCCTAATTATCATTATTTAATCGTTGATTGCTATTCTATGACCGCTAAAGCACCCAAAATAAAAGACTTTGAAAAGTCCCTTAATGAACTCGAATCCATTGTTAATAAAATGGAAAGTGGTGATCTGGCTTTAGAAGAATCACTTAACACCTTTGAAAAAGGCATTAAGCTAGCCAGTTCATGCCAACTCGCGTTAGACCAAGCATCACAAAAGGTCGAGTTATTAATCGAAGAAAATGGACTTCATAAAACAATTCCTTTTGACTCTGAGCATTAACAATTTCATGAAACCACGTTTATCAGATCGTATAGATTATTATAATCAACGCATTGATGCCTTATTAGAAAAATGGTTGCCTCCTTCCAAGTTGTCACCCAACACGCTGCACCAAGCTATGCGTTATTCAGCCATGGCCAAAGGAAAACGTGTGCGCCCTGCTTTAGTTTATGCCACTGCCGAAACTCTGGGCATTGATTTAAATTTAGTTGATGGCCCTGCCGTTGCCATTGAGCTTATTCATGCATATTCACTTATTCATGATGATCTCCCTGCTATGGACGATGACGACCTGAGGCGTGGGCGACCAA
>CAZORZ010000095.1:0-5542 GCA_964582255.1 uncultured Gammaproteobacteria bacterium
ACTCTTTGGCTTTAGTCACCATAAAAATTTTGCAATCTAAGCAGGGGTTTAAATTTGCGCCATAACCGTGCTTTGGATTAATGACCACATCTTTATATTCTTCAACAATATCAACAATATGCAATTTAATGCCTAATTGTTCGGCAGACCATAACGCATTGTTGCGCTTGTTTTTATCCTTGTCTTTTTTACGAATGGCGTGGGTATGCCCTTCGACGCAGAAACCGGTGTAAAAATTAATACCTTCAACGTGAATGCCTTGTTCTTGCATCGCTTTTGCGGCTAATAGTGAATCGAGTCCACCAGAGATAAGGGCTACTGCTTTATATGTCATGATTGTTTTTTTAAATGCTAATAACAAGATTATATCATTAGCTTAAGGGGTTTTTATAGGTGAATGATATTTGACTTATCGCTATCTGAGGATTTGGGGATCAACTAAATATTTATTTCGCCCAAAAATAGTGCGACAATCACCTGCTTGCACGCAACTGGTGCATAAATGTGGTTTCAGGCTAAATCTTAACCGTTTATCTTACAAAGTTTTCCCTAAAGCCAGATTTAAGTAGAATTCGCGCTGTAAATTTTAACAGATTTTAAAAGGTCTATTTTGCCTCTTAAAATTACCCATACTTTTTAATTACAAGAGGAGACACATATGTCTATGTCAGTAAGTGACGTTTTAAAATCCATTGAAGACAATGGTATCAAGTTTGTAGATTTTCGATTCACCGATACCCGCGGTAAAGAACAGCACGTTTCTGTTCCTGCACGTTGCATCGAAGAAGATTCGTTTACTAAAGGCCAAATGTTTGATGGCTCATCAGTTGCTGGCTGGAAAGGCATCAACGAGTCTGACATGATTATGTTACCTTTTGCTGACACTGCTGTTTTAGACCCTTTTACCGAAGAGCCTACTATGATTTTGCGTTGCGACATCATCGAGCCTTCAACAGGTGAAGGCTATGAACGTGATCCACGTTCAGTTGCTAAACGCGCAGAAGCTTATATGCAATCTACTGGCATTGCTGATGCCGCTTACTTTGGCCCAGAAAATGAATTTTTCATCTTTGACGATGTGAAATGGGGCAACGAAATGGGGCATTGCTTCTATTCTATTGATTCTGAAGAGGCATCTTGGAACTCTGCCAAGTCTTATGAAGATGGCAATATGGGTCATCGTCCTGGTGTTAAAGGCGGTTATTTCCCTGTTCCTCCTGTTGATTCAATGCACGACTTACGTTCGGCCATGTGTTTAACATTGGACGATATGGGCTGTGAAGTTGAAGTACATCACCACGAAGTCGGCACTGCTGGTCAAAACGAAATTGGCGTTAAATTTAACACGCTCGTTAAAAAAGCGGACGAAGTTCAAATTTTTAAGTATGTGTTACAAAATGTTGCTCATAGCTATGGCAAGTCATGTACTTTTATGCCTAAGCCTTTAGTTGGCGACAATGGTAATGGCATGCACGTTCATATGTCTTTATTTAAAGACGGCGAAAACTTATTTGCTGGTGACGGCTATGGTGGTTTATCGCAAATGGCTCTTTACTATATTGGCGGTGTTATTAAACATGCTAAAGCAATCAACGCTTTTTCTAATGCCTCTACAAACAGCTACAAGCGTTTAGTACCTGGTTTTGAAGCACCTGTTATGTTGGCTTATTCAGCTCGTAACCGTTCTGCTTCTATTCGTATCCCTTATGTTGATAGCCCAAAAGGCCGTCGTGTAGAAGTACGTTTTCCGGATAACACAGCTAACCCATACCTATGTTTTTCTGCATTAATGCTTGCTGGCCTTGATGGCATCAAAAACAAGATTGATCCAGGCGAAGCAATGGACAAGGACTTATATGACCTTCCTCCCGAAGAAGAAGCAAAAATCCCACAAGTGGCTGTTGCTTTTGACGAAGCATTAGCAGCTCTTGATGCTGATCGTGACTTCTTAACGGCTGGTGGCGTATTTACTGATGACTTAATTGATGGCTACATTTCTCTTAAGAATGAAGACGTTCAGCGTTTACGCATGGCGACTAATCCTGTTGAGTTTGATATGTACTACAGCCTTTAGGCCTTCCGACAATCCCTTCTCCTCGCGGAGAAGGGGTTTTTCCCCTTTTAATTAACCGAATGGCTTTTTAATTTTATACCACCAATATGTCTAATATATTGCCAGAAAAATTATTCGATTACTTAAATGCCGCTGTTTTATGCATTGATGAAAATCATAAAATATGTCAAATCAACTCGACCACTGAAGAGTTGTTCGAAATTAGCAGCCATAACTTACTTGGCTCTAGCTTTTACTCATTGGTTAATAATGCCAAAGATACCATCAAACGCTCATTGGCATTTGTCATACACAACAACCAGCCCATAACCGAACGTGAAGCACACTTTGAGCTACCCAATAATAAAACCATTGTTGTCGATTACACCATAAAGCCGATCAATGAACTTGAAAATGAAATCCGTTACTTTGTCGAAATATCACCGGTAGCTCGTCACATTCAAATCGCTCAAGACCAATACGCACAAACTCAAACCCAAGCTGCGGCTCAACTGACTAAGGGCATGGCACACGAAATTAAAAACCCTTTAGGCGGCATTCGTGGCGCTGCTCAATTATTAGCGCTAGAGACAAAAAGCCCTGAGTTAAAAGAGTATACCGATGTCATCATCAAAGAAGTCGACCGTTTAAAAGATCTGTTAAACAATATGTTAGGCCCTAATAGAGCCTTGGTAAAAGAGCCCGTTAATATTTTAGAAATATTGGAACATGTTCGAAACGTGTTAATGGCGGCCTGTAAAAAGCAAATTCAGTTTCAACGTGATTACGACCCCAGCATCCCTGAAATATTAGCCGACAAAAATCAACTCATTCAAGCCTTTATGAACCTAGGTAAAAATGCAGTTCAAGCCATTAGTCGTCGTGGCACTGTGGTCTTTAAAACACGTATTCTCAACCAACATACCATTGGCATTCACAAATACCCATCTGTCTTAAGCATCAGCATTTCAGATGACGGATCGGGCATTGATAAAGAAGTCGCCAATAATTTATTTTTACCCATGGTCACCAGCAAACAAGATGGCTCTGGCTTAGGATTACCGATTTCGCAAAAAATCATTATAGATCATGGCGGCATCATTCAATGTAAACCTAGCCACGGCATCACCACTTTCAGCACCCTGATTCCATTGATATAACATGAATAACCAGCAGCAAACTATTTGGGTGATAGACGACGATCAATCCATTCGATGGGTATTGGATAAATCACTGAAGCACGCCCAATATCAAACGGTGTTGTTTGAATCGGCATCTAAAGCTTTATTACAACTTAAAAAGGGCGATCAACCCGATTGTATTTTGTCTGATTTACGTATGCCTGGCATTGATGGCTTTGAATTTTTAAAACAGGTTAAAACGATTAAGCCTGAGTTACCAATCATTATAATGACGGCTTACTCAGATCTAGATACAACCGTTAAGGCCTATAAGGATGGCGCATTCGAATATCTGCCTAAGCCTTTTGACATAGAAGATGTCATTGCTATCACTCACAAGGCTTGTGCCCAAGCTTATCAAAAATCAATTAAAGCCTCTCAATCCATAGCGCTTTCTGATCAAATTATTGGCGAATCACCCGTGTTACAAGAAGTGTTTCGCATCATTGGTCGCCTGTCCAAGTCTCATGTTAGCGTGCTTATTAACGGTGAATCAGGCACTGGAAAAGAGCTTGTGGCGAATGCTTTACATTTACACAGTCCACGAGCTGACAGCCCGTTTATTACCATTAACACTGCTTCAATCCCTAAACAACAACTTGAGTCTGAGCTATTTGGCCATGAAGCCAATGCCTTTAGTGGCGCTAATTCACTGCGAAAAGGACGTTTTGAACAAGCTGATGGGGGCACCTTATTTCTTGATGAAATTGGTGACATGCCAATGGAGCTACAAACACGCGTATTGCGCGTTTTATCTGAGGGCGAGTTTTATCGCGTCGGTGGCAACACCGCTATTAAGATTGATGTACGTATCATTGTTGCAACCCATCAATCATTAAAACACTTAGTGTCTCAAGGCACTTTTAGAAATGACCTGTATCATCGCCTTAATGTGATTCAGCTTCATCTACCTGCCTTGCATGAACGCAAAGAAGACATCCCTTTACTGCTTAATCACTTTTTACAGATTTCTGCAAAAGAGCTGAATGAAACCGTAAAAAAAATTTCACCCGAAGTCTCGCAATACCTTTCTACGTTAATTTGGCCAGGCAATGTACGCCAGCTAGAAAATGCATGTCACTGGTTTACCGTGATGGCCACAGGTAACGTCATTAGCATGGATGATTTACCCGAAGACCTGTTAAACATTCCCAAGGCCACTCCCCCGCAAACTGATAGCGCTGCTGAAAATGCCGTCGAATGGCAAGATATGCTAGCAGTTTGGCTTAGGCTAAAAATGGAAACAGGCGAAAATAACATCATAAAAGAAGCCAGTGCTATTTTTGAACAAACACTACTGAATGAAGCGTTAAAAATAACCAACGGACGAAAGCAAGATGCAGCCAAAATTATTGGCTGGGGTAGAAATACCATTACCCGAAAAATTAAAGAGCTAGGTGATTAGCGACATAACTCAGCAATGACTTTTTTATTTCCTTTGAATGCGCTTTCTAGGAGAAGGGGTTTTTTAGAACTACTGAGTTAGCTTTCTAATTACCAAGAACTAAACACCTAGAAAATACTTGCCATGCCACACCCTTGACCACACAATGGGCTGTGTGACATAAAATCAAGGGGAATCTCATGCCAACAAATCTAGCTATCAATGATAAATTACTCAACGAAGCCTTACTTATTAGTGGCTTAAAGACAAAAAAAGACACCGTTAACTACGCGTTAAAAGAATTTATTAACCGAAGAAAGCAATTAGAAATCATTGAGCTTTTTGGCGAATTAGAACCAGACAGTGATTATGACTATAAAAAAATGAGGTCAAAGTGAAGGTCATTATTGACACACCCATTTGGTCTGATGCCTTTCGAAAAGTATCTAATAAAACGCTAAGTTCTGTAACCGAATTAAAAACACTGATCTCTGATCAAAGAGCCATCATTATTGGCCCCATCCGCCAAGAGCTTCTATCTGGTTATAGTGATCTTGCTAAATTTGAACAACTACGGGACAAATTACATTACTTTGAAAACACTGCGATAATAGATGATGACTTTATTAAGGCGGCAGAATTTGCCAATATCTGCCGCTCAAATGGCATTCAAGGATCTCATACAGATTTTTTAATTTGCGCCGTGGCAAGCCGAATAAAGGCCCACATTTTTACTTTAGACAATGATTTTCAATATTATAAAAAATACCTCCCCATCAATATCCATCAACCTTAAAGCTCATAAGCCTTAATTAATATTCTAAGCTCAGAGTCTATAAATTATGAAATACAACTCATATAAGCAGCTTCTAGCGTAGCCGCAGAGTATTTTTCAATACACTGCTGTGGCGTACCAACAAACTT
>CAZORZ010000096.1:0-5463 GCA_964582255.1 uncultured Gammaproteobacteria bacterium
AAGACGTTTCTTTATATTTATAAGACATTTCCAGTCCTGTTCTTTTCATCGCAGCAATGCATCGGTCTAACGACATAAAATGCTGCCCAGAACCGTACAAAGCTAAGGATGCCGCAGCAAATGCTTTAATGGCTCCGAATCCATTACGCTCGATACAAGGGATTTGCACTAATCCTTTAACGGGGTCACACGTCATCCCCAAATGATGCTCTAGGGCTATTTCCGCAGCATTTTCAATTTGTGCAGAATTTCCACCTTGGATAGCACACAAACCAGCTGCTGCCATAGCTGAGGCAGAACCAATTTCGCCTTGGCAGCCCACTTCTGCCCCTGAGATTGAGCTGTTATGTTTGATTAATCCACCAATGGCAGCCGCTGTTAGTAAAAATTGATGGACGTCTTGAATATTTTTTTGTTGATGCTCAACCATATAATATAGCACTGCTGGAATAACACCTGCCGCACCATTTGTTGGCGCAGTCACCACCGTATGCCCTGCTGCATTTTCTTCATTAACAGCCATGGCATAGGCGCATAGCCAATCATTTACGGTATGGTTTTTGGGGTTTTTAATAAATTGATCATATAAATTAGCGGCTCTGCGTTGTATAAATAATCCACCTGGCAAAATTCCATGCGTCTTTAGCCCTGTTTTAATGCTGAGTTGCATATTTAGCCAAATCGCGTCTAAACCTTTGTTTAGATGCGTCTCTTCTACATCCAATAATTCATTAGCGTGTTTCATTTGCCAAATTGCTAAACCACTATCGACGGATTGTTTTAACATGTCATCCGCACTAGAAAATGAATAAGGAAAACACTGTTCTACAATGACTTTATGAGGGGCTTTTAGTTGATTAATATCGGCTCTGGTATGAATAAAACCGCCTCCCACAGAAAAATATGTTTCAGTCAATAACACCCGATTATTCCCATTCAGCAATTCAAAAACTAATCCATTGGGATGCTCTGTCAGAGTCTCGGTTACATCAAACTGTATATCTTTTTTAGCACTAAAGTTAACCGAAATATCACCTAATTTAATCTCGTTTAACGCAAATATCTGTTGTATTAACTCATCGACATTAAGCTTGCCAAGAGCGCTGGGTAAATATCCATGCAGCCCCAAAGCGACCGCTTTATCAGTAGCATGCCCTTTACCAGTAAAGGCAAGAGAGCCTTTTAAAATGCATTTAACACGGTAATTTTTAGTTGAATCACGCTGTTGTTCTAAATAATGTGTGAGCAGCGCCAGAAATTCATGGGCTGCTAACATGGGCCCCATAGTGTGTGAGCTAGAGGGCCCTATGCCAATTTTAAAAAGATCTAGAGTTCTGATAAACATGTCTTAAACCATCAGTGGATTCAATTTTAATAAGTCATGCTGACTAAATACCACAATGCCATGTTGTCGTAATAATGCAGCGGTTACGCCCTCTCCATCACGTAAAATATGATTGAAGCTGCCGTCATAGATAGTCTGTCCACCACACGATGGACTTCGTTCCGTTAAAATTGCATGTTTAATCGCATATTTTTGACAGAGAACTAACGCTTTATGCGCTCCTTTTAAGAAAAATAGAGTAACATCTTCATGCTTATTATTAATAATTAAAGCCTCATTTTTTAACACCTCAGCACCACTACCACCTACTATTTCGGCTGCGGCTCTTGGCGTGGACAAGCCGCCTGCTACTTCTGGGCAAAATGACACTAAACGACCCTCTAAATTCCATTGCTTTATCAATTCATTGTCCTGAATTAGAACAACACCATCGTATCTCACCCGTTCACCTAATAGACAGGCACTAATTAGTATTTTAGTCGTGTTGTCAGGCATTCAATTCAGCTCTATTTTTAAAATCAGCTAAGGCATGAGGGTTCGCCAAAGACTGAATGTTAGCGATTTTTTCACCTGCGATCATTTTAGCCACCGCTAACTCAACGATTTTTCCATTTTTAGTGCGCGGAATTTCACCGACTTCTAAGATAACTGCTGGCACATGTCGAGGTGTCGTTTGCACTCTTATATGAGTTTTAATTTTTTTCACTAACTGCTGATTAAACACATAGCCTTGATTTAGCGCAATAAATAGCACAATTCGAACATCCCCTTGCCATGCTTGACCGACCACTATGGACTCTTTAATTTCCTCAAACTGTTCTACTGGTCGATAAATTTCTGCTGTACCAATGCGGACACCACAAGGGTTTAATGTGGCATCAGAGCGGCCGTAAATAATCAAACCTCTTTCGGCAGTGATTTCAGCAAAATCACCATGACACCACATGTTATCCAATTGATTAAAATAGGCATCTTTATATTTTTTGTTATTTTCATCATGCCAAAAATAAAGTGGTTTCGATGGAAAACTGCTCTGACAGCATAGCTCTCCTTTTTTTAAGCTCACTTTTTCATTATTGTCATCTATAACCACCACATCCATACCTAAACCTAAGCATTGAAGTTGACCTTTTATTATCGGTTTGATCGGCACGCCCAAGGCAAAGCAAGATAAAATATCTGTCCCGCCTGACATAGAAACGAGGCGCACATCATTTTTAATGAACTGATAGACATAATCATAGCTTTCATCGACTAAGGGCGAGCCTGTTGAAAGTACACTGCGTAAATGCCTCAATGTATATCTAGTTTGGACATTAATCTTTTGGTTGTTAAGCGCATCAATATACTTAGCCGATGTGCCAAAATGAGCGACGTTAAGTCGATCTAACCATTGCCATAACACATGAGCATTCGGATAAAATGGAGACCCATCATAGAGCGCAATGCTGCAACCACTGGCTAAGCTGCTTGCCAACCAATTCCACATCATCCAACCACAGGTGGTAAAATAAAAGACCACATCTTTAGGTTTAAAGTCACTGTGTAATTGGTGTTCCTTTAAATGCTGAATCAGTGTCCCACCTGCCCCATGCACGATGCATTTTGGCACTCCTGTGGTGCCAGAAGAATACATGATGAAAAGAGGATGATTAAAATCTAAATGCTCAAAAGTACAACTCTGCACACAGAACATTTTTAGTAATGATGTGTAGTCAGTCGTTTTAACGGTTTTAGAGTGCTTCGCTTCAACATCAAGGCTATCAAATTGGATTAACAAATGGTGCGCTATCGACGGTATTGCACGCATGATTTCAGCACTGTTCTCAGCGCACTGATGTTGCTTACCGTTATAATAATAATGACTAGCAGCGATAAATAGCACGGGGTTAATTTGCCCGAAACGATCTATGACCCCTTGAGCACCAAAATCAGGAGAGCATGAAGACCAAATGGCTCCTATTGAGCTAGCGGCTAACATACACACAACCGCCTCTGGCATATTAGGCAGATAAGCCGCGATAACATCTCCTTTTTTAATACCCAGCTGCTGATAAAACTGCTGCACCACAGAGACTTGCTGATTTAGGTTTTTAAAGCTCAGTTCACGCTCAATTTGATCTTCTGCTTTAAAGAAGATAGCAATATCATCTGATGTATTTGTTAATAGATGTTGCGCGTAGTTTAATCTAAAGCTGTCAAACCACGTTGACTGCAAAAATTCTTGTTCATGCTTAACTACGGTTTCTTGAGTACTTATAAAATCGAGCCCACAATAGTCGGCAACAGCTAACCAAAATTCGGCTTTATGGTGAATTGACCATTGATGGCATTGCTCATAACCATCAATTTTAAGCTGGTGCCTAGCGTTGATAAATTGCATAAACCGCACAATATGCGAATGCTTTAAATCATCGTCACTTGGGCTGTATAAAATCTCAGACATGCGATCTCGATCGGTTTATAAATTTACATCCATCATAAAGACAAAGACTCAGGGGGCGTAATTAGATTTAGCAATATATTAAGAACTGAATAAACTATTTAGAATGTGTTGCCTCGACAAACTGCTTTATCTGTTCAAAGTCAGAAACACGAGTCATATTGGGCAAACTATCTAAAATGTTTTCACCATAGCTTTTTTTAGTGAGCCGAGCATCTGCCAACATCACCACCCCCGTATCAGAAATATCTCTAATTAATCGGCCTACGCCTTGTTTTAAAGCAATGGTGGCTTCAGGTATTTGCACATCCATAAAGGCATTACCCTTTTGATTAGCTAAGCTTAAACGCTTTTTATAAACAGGGTCGCCAGGTGATTTGAACGGTAATTTATCAATAATGACACATTGTAATTTACTGCCTTTGACATCAATGCCTTCCCAAAAGCTGCTTGTACCTAACAATACAGCCTGATCTGTTTTCATGTATTGATTTAGCAATTCACTCCGCTGCTGCTCTCCTTGAACATAAAAGGTATTGCTCACCGCCTTGCGTAATATTTCAGCAGCACGTTGCATCATCCAATAGCTGGTAAATAACACAAAAGTATTCCCCTTAAACAGCTTAATAAGACGAACTGTTTCATCACAAAAGGCATTTAAAAAATGGTCACTCGCAGGCTCTGGTAATTCAGGCGGCAAATACAACAGCGCTTGCTTAGGGTAATTAAAAGGGCTTGCTAGAATTTTTGTATCAATATCAAATAAGCCGAGGCGGTGATTAAAATAATCAAAACTTTGTTGCGAGCTTAAGGTGGCTGACGTATATATTTGAGTTTTAAACTCACACTGGCCAATTTGTTTTTGAAAATTACTTGATACATCAACTGGTGTCACCATCAAACGAAAACTCTGTTCATTCCATTCATACCAAATGACATTTTGCGTTTCAGCCGCAATAAAATCGTCTAAAATATTAATTAATAGCTCTAAACGCTCCAAACACATCAACAGTTCTTTGCCTCTTTTTGAGGCAGGCTCTAACACCTGATGCAGCTGTAAAAAACCTTGTTTAAAATCTATCATTGCCTGCTTCAATTTAGGGGCGTTTCTAAATATCTGCCATTCCCCTTTTGCAGGAAATTCACCCAGCACTAGCCTAAAGTCAGCGCTTGTTTTTTGCAGCTGATAACATTCAGACACCAGATCTTTTTCCCCTGGTGCTTCCATTAACTGAGCATCAATGATGTCTTTGGTTAATTGAGTGATTTGACGCAGGGTGATGCCTCTGCCAAAAAAATGACTGGCGATATCAGGCAACTGATGCGCCTCATCAAAAATCACCATGTCCATATCAGGCAACAATTCACCAAAACCTTCGTTTCTTAACGCTAAATCGGAAAAAAACAAATGATGGTTGATCACCACAATGTCTGCATCAAAGGCATTTTTACGTGCTTTTAAGACGAAGCAACTGCCATAATCAGGGCATTCTTGACCTAAGCAATTATCGGCATTAGACGTCGCAAAAAACCATAATGAATCTCGCTCTGGCAATCCAGAAAACTCGGCTATATCACCCACAGCACTCGATTCAGACCATTCACTTAAGTCGGTAAATAAACGCATCATTTGCGATGTTTGAAAACGGCGTTTTAAGCGATACTTATTAATTCT
>CAZORZ010000097.1:0-5444 GCA_964582255.1 uncultured Gammaproteobacteria bacterium
CCACGTCTTCTGGTAACACCACAGGAAAATCGTTAGCCGCGACACTTTTTCCATCACATTTAATCATCGGAATCGGTGAACCCCAATAACGCTGACGCGATACACCCCAATCGTGTATGCGGTAATTTACTTGTTTTTTCCCTTGATCCATCGTGGTTAATTTATCCGCAATGGCATTAAAGGCTTGTTGCGATGCTAAACCATCGAATTCACCTGAATTCATTAAACGACCTTTTTCAGTGAAGGCTTGTTTAGAGATGTCTGCACCCTCACCGTCTATGACTTGAATTAATTCAATGTTATAGGCTTTTGCGAATTCATAATCACGTTGATCATGGGCAGGAACAGACATCACTGCTCCAGTACCATAACCCCATAACACGAAGTTAGCGACCCAAACAGGTACTTTTTTATCGGTCAGTGGATTGATAACAAACACACCGCAATCGACGCCCTTTTTCTCTTGTGTTTCTAGTGTCGCTTCTGAAGTGCCCGACTGCTGACATTCGGCAATAAAGTCTTTCACCTTATTATCGGTTTTGGCTGCTTGTTGTGCGATGGGGTGCTCTGCTGCAACCGCCATATAGGTCACACCTGCCATGGTGTCTGGACGTGTGGTGTAAATACTCAGGTCTTCGCCACCTGACTCTGCCGCTTTAAAGGTTGCTTCAACCCCTTCTGAGCGCCCAATCCAGTTTCGTTGCATGGCGCGTACTTGTTCTGGCCAACCTCCTAACTTATCTATGTCTTCTAAAAGCTCATCAGCATAATCAGTGATTTTTAAAAACCATTGATCAATCTCGCGTCGTTCAACCAAAGCATCCGAACGCCAACCTCTGCCATCTATCACTTGTTCATTGGCTAAAACAGTTTGATCGACAGGATCCCAATTGACCATCGCCTTCTTTTTGTACACTAAGCCTTTTTCAAATAACTGGGTGAAAAACCATTGTTCCCACTTATAATATTCTGGCTTACAGGTGGCTATCTCACGGCTCCAATCGTAACCAAAACCAAGTCGCTGTAACTGCCCTTTCATATAAGCTATGTTTTCGTATGTCCATTTAGCTGGAGGCACTTTATTTTTAATGGCTGCATTTTCAGCTGGCAATCCAAACCCGTCCCAACCCATGGGCTGTAACACGTTCTTACCCAACATACGTTGATAGCGTGAAATAACGTCGCCAATGGTGTAGTTACGCACATGCCCCATGTGTAATTTCCCACTGGGATAGGGGAACATTGATAAGCAATAGAATTTTTCTTTATTGGGGTCTTCGGTGACTTCGAACGATTTATTGGTTTGCCAAAACTGTTGCACTGATTGCTCAATGCCAGACGGGGAATATTGCTGATCCATGGGACTATTTTCTTACGCTTTTAAAGCGCAAAGCATACTGCAACTGATCTGTAATGTCATTTACGGTTTAGTCTTTTTCCTTGTAATAATGAATACAGCCAAATTAAAAATATGCCTAGTACTGCCACCCATTGATATGGCTGAAAACTGATAAAAGCAGTTTTACCTGTGCGACCAATAACATCTGCGGTGATGACTTGTACTTTAAATTGATCGGTTTGCTGCGTCACTTCACCCTTATGATTTATAAATGCAGAGATACCCGTGTTGGTTGATCGCACCATTGGCCGCCCCGTTTCAAGAGAACGCATCTGGGCAATTTGTAAATGCTGATGAGGCGCTAAAGAATCACCAAACCAAGCATCATTTGAGGTATTAATTAAAATATTAGCCTCGGGTAAGTCACGATTTATATCACGACTAAAGACATTTTCATAACAGATCGACACGCCTAGTTTCACGTCATCAATTGTCATTAATGGTTGTTCCAAATCACCTGCTTGCATGTCTGACATGGGGATTTGAATAAATTTATTCATAAATTCTAATAGCCAACGCATCGGCATATATTCACCAAAAGGAACTAAATGACGTTTATGATAAACCCCTTGGTTCTCACCAACCATCAACATGCTATTAAAATATCGACTTTTGGCTAAGTCCGACATAATCACCCCAACTAAGAGGTTCGTTTCATTTTCTGCGGCAATCATGCTCATTGGCAACAACACGGATTCTTCGATCAATTCTGATTTTCCGGGGATTGCTGTCTCTGGCCAGACGATGAGATCACTGCCCCAATATAGCTTTGTTTGATCCCAATAGACTTCTAATATCTGTTGACGTTTATCTTGTTGCCATTTGATTTGTTGCGCTATATTGCCTTGAATTTGAGTGACCTTCAGTGATTTATCTAAAGGCGTTGTTTGTTCTATTTGGGAGAAAACAGGCATGAGTAAGATAATACTCACTGCGATTAATATGACAGCACGATTTGTTTTGATATTTCGTTTTAACACAATCACCAAAACAAGACTCATCACGATACTGATGGCACCAAGACCATAAACCCCAATCCAAGGCGCATAAATTGATAATGGGGAATTAATATGAGCATAGCCTACACTGAGCCATGGGAATCCGGTCAAAACAATGCCTTTTAGCCATTCCATGGAAAACCACAACATAGGCATTAACAAAAGAGCTATAGATAGCGAGTATTGTTTTTTAAATTGATGGAAAACAAGCCCTAATACACCAATGTAACAAGCCTGCCAAACTATGAGTAAAGCGGTGATAGACACCGCCACTAGAACGCTAGCATTACCAAAATCATGCAGGCTTAAATACACCCAATAGAGGCCAAAGCCGAAATAACCTAGACCAAATAATAGACCGATTAGAAAGGTTTGTTTTTTAGTTAGCTCTGTCTGCCAAAGAAAAATAAGCCCTGAAATAGCCAGTATTGATAGCCACCAAAAATTAAACGGTGCGAATGCCAAGGGCATACTACTCCCAAGGGCTAGGGCTATAGCATATTGTTTAATCGGATTTTGTGTCATTATCTAGCGTTAATACTTGTAATAAATGAACTTGACGTTCGTCAGCATTAAGCACTTTAAATGAAAGCTTATCCATATCAAACACCTCACCGCGCTTTGGTACATTACCCATTTTCGATGAAATATATCCACCGATGGTTTCAATCTTTTCATGCCTTAACTGCATTGAAAAATACTCATTGAAGTCAGTTAGTGGTGTTAACGCACGCACGCTATAACGCCCTGCTGCGTGCTGACGAATATCTATTTCTTCATCATCATCATGTTCGTCGTCTATTTCACCAACAATTTGCTCGAGCACATCTTCAATGGTAATCAATCCTGACACGCCACCATATTCGTCTAACACCACAGCCATGTGGTTGCGATTACGACGAAATTCTTTTAATAGATCATTCAGCTGTTTACTTTCTGGAATGAAAATCGCAGGACGAATGTAATCGTCATATTCAAACTCAATGGCTGATTTGGGGCAAAATTGAAGTAAATCTTTTGCTAATAAAATACCCACCACATCGTCTCGATCATCATCAATAACAGGGAAACGTGAATGCCCTGATTCAGTAATTTCATTAATAATTTCGGACAGCGAATGTTGATATTTAAGAATCGCCATTTGACTGCGCGGAATCATAATGTCTCGCACCGTCATCTCTGCGACTTGAAGCGCACCTTCGATCATAAATAAAGCATCTGCATTAATTAGATGCTCGGTTTTTAAATTGCGCAGCAATTCAATCAGTTGCTCTTTGTTTTTCGGCTCACCCGAAAATGACTTTGCTAAACGCTCTAACCAACTTATTGATGGTGAGTTAGAACTACTCGACTCTGAGTCCGTCATTTGACGCCCTTATTATTCAACATACGTCATTATAGGGATTATCGACACCCAAAGTCTTTAAAATTTTAATTTCTAGTGATTCCATATTTTTTGCTTCTGTCATTTCTAAGTGATCATAGCCTTGCAGATGTAACATGCCATGAATAATAAGATGCGCCCAGTGATGAGCAAGTTGTTTATTTTGGACCTCAGCTTCATCCTTAACTATTTCGGCACAGATAACCAAATCACCTAAACATGCATAATCTAAAAATTCATGCTGTTCGGCAGGAAAAGATAGAATGTTAGTCGGTTTATTTTTTTGCCTATATTGTTTATTAAGCAATTGAATTTCATCTTTTGTTACCACCCGAACAAGCTGCTCTAAACGCGAATATTTATGCTGCAAAGAACTTAATATGTAGGTTTTAAATACGTCAAGCGAAGGAACATCACCTAGTCCTTGTTCATTTTGCAGATGAAGCTCAAGCATTAATTATTTTCGTAAGCATCATAAGCGCGCACTATTTTTTGCACTAAAGGATGGCGCACCACATCATTAGCCGTGAAATTTGTCATACTTATGCCCTCCACTCTTTGCAACACATCCATCGAGTGTTGCAAACCAGACTCTTGGTGTTTAGGCAAATCAGTTTGCGTGATATCACCTGTAATCACCGTTTTAGAGTTAAAGCCGATACGCGTCAAAAACATTTTCATCTGCACTGGCGTGGTGTTTTGCGCCTCATCCAAAATAATAAATGAATCGTTTAGAGTGCGTCCACGCATATAAGCCAAAGGCGCTATTTCGATGACATGTTTTAACAATAGCTTTTCAACCTTATCAAAACCCATCATTTCATACAGAGCATCATAAATAGGACGTAAATAGGGGTCTACTTTTTGGGTTAGATCACCTGGTAAAAAACCTAACTTTTCACCGGCTTCTATAGCTGGCCGGGTTAGAACCAGGCGTGACACTTCATCTTTTTCTAACGCTTCTACTGCCTTAGCCACTGCCAAATAGGTTTTACCAGTGCCTGCTGGGCCTATACCAAAATTAATATCAAACTGATCTATTGATTTTAGATAGTCATTTTGATGTGGAGACTTTGGTTTTATTGAGGCTTTTTTAAGCTTAATTAATTGACTAAAATCACTCGATTTTAACACCCTATCGACATTCATTATTTAACTGTCGTTCTCATTTTTTAGTTGGCTAGTTTCTAATTGGCTAATCTTTAATTGGCTAATCTCTAATTTTCTTAATTTAATTTTATCTACAAAAACAGCTCTTAAGACTACTAAAAACGCGATAAAACCAGCCATAAAAATCAGCAACATAAACGATAACTTTTTACTTAAACCCACTGGTTTTTGAGACACGGCAGGCTCTGCAACCATACGCGTTAGACTATAATGTTCTAATTCAGTTTTTAGCTCAATAATGCTTTGCTTTTGCTTCGCAATTTCATTATTAGTATGAAATGTCGTCTTTTCTATATTTAACTTTATTTTGTCTATGGATAACTGCTGTTGCGCTATATCTAATTCATTAACAAGCATCATCTCTTTAAATTTTTCTTTTAAAATTGCAATGTCATTCTGCTGATTTATTTGATCAACAGCATTGCTATCTAATTCACTATTTAGGGTGGAGCGTTCATTTTTTAAGCCCACATAATAACGCTCTTCTAGCGTT
>CAZORZ010000098.1:0-5338 GCA_964582255.1 uncultured Gammaproteobacteria bacterium
GTCTACGCTTATTTGTTTAATGCTCGACATCGGTCGAGACCACAATTCATTACCGTTTTCAGTTTGAATCGCTGCTAATCGACCTTGAAATGTGCTGACATAAATCACCCCATTTTTAACCGCAAATTGGCCATCTAAATCGACCATACGATCTAAATCCGAGCGCCCTTTAGGAACGCTTACCGTTTTATCCCAAGCCGCATCACCACTAATACGATCAAAGGCCACTAAAGTGCCATTGTCAAAACCACTATAAATCAACTCACCTTTAATAAATGGTTGTGAAGAGCCCGTTATTGAAAGCTCAGGAACACGTCTAGATACGCTCCAGTGTTTCTTACCGCTTACCAAATCAAATGCAAGCAATTGCCCATCACTTAGGCGGACATATAAGGTCGAGTCATTAATTACAGGCTGAACATTCACTTCACTTTGCACATATTGTTGCCAAACAAGCGGCAACTCAGACTTGTTTTCATAGACTGCCAATAAACCTTCACTTGAGGCTAAAACAATATAGTCATTATTAGCCGCTAACCCTGCAAATACATTTAACTTCAAATCTTTTTGCCAAATCAGTCGCCCCGAGTTGACGTTGATTTTCGACACTAGGCCTTGCGCGCTTACTGTATATAAATTATTGGCTACGAGCACTGGAGAAATTTTATGAAAGGCGTTGCTACCGCCACCTAAAGCGTGTGACCAATTAACTTTTGCATCTATACTTGCTTTAAAATCAACTAATTCTGCGGGAGGCGTGCTGTTATCTATATCACCACAGGCCGACAATAATATGACCAGTGATGTCAGTATAAACGCTTTAAAATTAAATAAATGAATCATTGCTTAACGGCCAAGATCATCCATTTTTTGCTGTAAAAAAGCACTGTCTGCTGCTGGATTATTAGCAAATTTAGCCAGTAAATAAGCGGAATTGGCTTTGTCCTTTTTGCCTTGAAAACGATATATATCCCCTTTTCTTTCTTCAAAAGCCGCTTGAAAACTTGAAGGGTATTCGACCGATAGCAGAATATACGCATCATCATATTTTTTTTGATCGATATACACATCTGCTAAACGCTTACGCGCTAAATATCCCACAGAGTCATTTTTATTTTGATCGATAACTGCCCTTAATGACGCTTCAGCTTTGCCGTATTGTTTTTGTTCAAATTGAATTTTTGCCAACATGAATTGAGCATAAACTTGATATGGCGTACCGCTGTAGTCATCTTGTATCAGTTGAGCTAATTTTTCTGCCTGATCAACTTGGTTGTTTTGCGTTGCAAACAGCATTGCTTCAAAATGCATGGACGCTTCAGCCGACTGATCTATTTGATAGTCGCCCCAAAAACGCCAGCCCATTATACCGCCTATACCAAGTACGACTCCAATAATGATAGAATTACCATTTTCCGCCCACCATTTTTTTAATTGTTCTACTTGCTGTTCATCGCTAATATAATCCACTCAAAATTCCTCTTTGCCTATGTTTTGATTATTCAATCGTAACCACTCAGTTTTAATAACTCGCTGAATAGTTACATTCGATATTACTTATGTTATTTGGGCAAAGCCCAAGTCTGAATTTCATTCATTAATTCAGACTGCTGTATGGTTTTTTGCTCTTTCTGTTCGCGCAAAAACTTAATACTGACGGTGTCATTTTTAAGCTCATCTTCCGCTAAAATAAGCGCCCACTGCGCACCAGATTTATCTGCTTTCTTAATTTGGCTTTTAAAACTGCCTCCGCCACAATGCTGTACTAAAGTTACGCTTGGATACTTTGACCGAATTTTTTCGCCGAGTTCAAAAGCCTTTAAACTCGCATCGTCATTCAGTGCCAAACAATAAATATCGGCTTTAGCCTGATGTATCTGATCATTGTTTTCCAACAAGGCAACTAAACGCTCTACACCCATGGCAAATCCAGCCGCTGTATTGGGCTTACCACCCATTTGCTCGACAAGACCGTCATAACGTCCACCAGCACAGACTGTTCCTTGTGCGCCAAGCTCTGTTGTAACCCATTCAAAAACAGTGTGTGAATAGTAATCTAAACCACGCACTAAGCGCGAATTAACGACATACTTAATACCCAAAGTATCGAGCCTTTGTTTAAATTGTGAAAAATGTTGACTAGAAACTTCGTCCAAATGCTCTGATAATTTAGGGGCTTGTTCCACCAAATTTTGCATATCAGGATTTTTAGTATCTAAAATTCTTAGTGGGTTAGTTTTTAAACGCCGAGTGCTTTCTTCATCTAATTGTTCACTGTGTTGATTAAAGTAATCAACTAAAACAGTACGATATTTCGTTCTCGATTCAGTATTACCTAAACTATTAATTTGCAGTTCAATATTATTGAGCCCTAATTCTTCCCATAATTGAACCGCTATAAGAATTAGTTCGACCTCTATATCAGCACCCGGCATACCAAAGGTTTCTGCACCTAATTGAAAAAACTGCCGATATCGGCCTTTTTGTGGGCGTTCATGGCGAAACATTGGGCCGCTATACCATAAACGCTGTTGTTGATTCACCAATAATCCATTTTCGATGCCTGCGCGCACAACACTGGCTGTGCCTTCAGGCCTTAAGCTAAGTGAATCACCATTTCTATCATCAAAGGTGTACATTTCTTTTTCGACAATATCGGTAACTTCCCCAATAGAACGATGAAACAATGCACTTTTTTCTAAAATTGGCGTGCGAATTTGATGATAACCTCGAGTTGCTACCAACTGCCTAAAGCTATCCTCAACAAAATGCCACAAGTGCATTTGACTAGGCAATATATCGTGCATGCCACGAATGACTTGGATTGACGCAGCCATAATTACTGACCTAACTCAAAACGAGCGGTATTGTTACTGCTTTTAACGTGGCTAGAGAAATCAATAGCCTCACCATTTAAAATAATCTCTACACCGTTGCCATTGCCTAAAAATATATTAAACGGCTTTTGCCCAATCAAACGAAGTGAATCACCGGCACTTAACAAGTCTTTTACCAATTGATAACCTGATGCATCTTTAATATTGCCCCATGATGCTGCAACAATAGTTAATTCCAAGACATCCTTGCCCGCTGATGATTGAATTGTTTTAACATTTTTAACAGGCTGATTTTCTTCGACTATGACCTCTGGCGTTGGCGTATTGACGACCACTGGAGAGACCGACTCGGAGGGTTCTTCTATTTGCTGTTCCGTAATCTCTTCTTCCACCACGGAGTCCTGAGTAGCGCCCATATCCGTTTGCTCAGTCAGCTCTTCAGCTAACTCAATTACTGGTGATATCGACTCACTTTGAATGACGGCCGCTACCTGTTCCTCGACCGACTCTATAATAGAATCGGCTGCGTCAACACCATCTGTTTTATAATTATTAACCCACCAAACCAAAAGTAAAGCAATCAATCCAATGATCACGCCATAGGTCATCCATTTTACGCGAAAATCATTTGATGAAATTTCTGGCGCTGTACTTCTAACCGATTGTAGTTCTGGCTCATCTATCTGATAAAAGCCAGCAAACAGCTTAATCGTGTTTTCTTCATCTATGCCTACTAAACGCGAATAAGTTCTTAAATAGCCACGCATAAAAATAGGCGATTGAATATCGCTGTAATCATCTTCTTCGATAGATTGTAATATTTTGGCATTCAGATTCATTTGCCGAGCAATATCTTCTAGCGTTATGCCCTGCTCTATTCGAGCTGCTTGTAATAAGTCTCCTGGACCTTGCTTAATTACCTTTTGCTCGCGTTCGTCGTTTTGTTGATCACTCATTTATTAATTGATTTCCACTCTTGGTATTCTTTTGATTCAGGGAATTTTTGTTTTAACACGTCAATTTTAGCAGCCGCTAAATTATCATGACCAAGCTCTAAATGATTGCGTATTTCTAACCAAAGAGATTTTGGCACTGGATTTTTAACCAAATTGAAGCGATTTAAATATGACAAGCTCTCGGTATATTTTTTTTGTTTAAAATTTACATCCGCTAAATTCACTAAAGCTGCCGAAAAATTACTGCGCGCTGCTAACGCTTTTTTAAGATATTTTTCAGCTTTTTCATATTCCTTGATTTGAGCCATACACGCACCTGCATTAGTGTAAGCAAATTCAGGCGTTCTATATAACGGTTGTTTTAATGCCAACAAAAAATATTTCTCTGATTCAGCTTGGCGACCCTGCTTGCATAAAAATGCGCCATAGTTATTATTCGCCTGCGAATTTTTAACATCTAATTCAGCACCTTTTTTATAGTGTTTCTCGGCTAAATCAAATTGTAATAAGCGTTCTTGTAAAATAGCAAAGGCATTATGAGCCACTGCTGACTTTGGGTTTTGCAATAAGGCTCTGTTCAGTTTTTGACTCGCCACTTCAAGATTATTTTGCTGTAAATAACCTATCCCTAATTGCACATTAATATCACTTGCCTTGTCATTAAGAATGGGTGGGTTTTCTTTTACTGTTATCGTAGCGCAGCTAGACGTAAGCAACACTGCAACCAAGGTTAATATAAATTTTATTCTATTTTTTATCATGTTTAAGCTACTTTAGATGCTAATTTTGCCATTTTGGCACTTCTGATGGTTCGATCCTTTACCTTACCCACTAATTGACCACAGGCCGCATCAATATCATCACCTCTGGGTCGTCTTGTCACTGTGGTGATTCCTTTACTTTGGACATAATCACGAAACGCATCGATACTTTTTTGCGTAGAACGCTCATATCCAGCATCTGGAAAAGGATTAAAAGGAATTAAATTTAATTTACAGGGCACATCGCGTAAAACAGTCACTAATTGCTTAGCGTCTTCAAGACGGTCATTAACCCCTTTAAGTAACACATATTCAATCGTTATTCGTCTTCTCGAACCATCTGACACATAGTGTTTACACGCAGCTATTAACTCTTTAATCGGATATTTTTTATTTAGCGGCACTAATTGTTCTCTTAATTCATCATTGGGCGCGTGTAGTGAAATAGCTAAACTCACGTCAGTATCATCTGCCAATTTATAGATGGCAGGTACAACACCAGCAGTACTTATAGTGATGCGACGTTTACTGAGCCCATACGCGAAATCATCGCCCATGATATTAATCGCCTCAAGCACCGCTTTATAGTTAAGCAATGGCTCGCCCATACCCATCATAACGATATTAGTAACCCCATTCTCATGACCTTCTTTCATCAGCTCATGATGTGCCATATAAACCTGAGCAACAATTTCATGAGATGTTAAATTGCGGTTAAACCCTTGCCGTGCAGTTGAGCAAAAACTACAATTTAAGGTACAACCGACTTGCGAAGAGACACACA
>CAZORZ010000099.1:0-5336 GCA_964582255.1 uncultured Gammaproteobacteria bacterium
CTTTTTAAATGTCGTCATCTATCGTTTTCCGGTGATGATGAAAAATGAATGGCGCAGTGAATGTGAAGAGTTTCTCGAATTAGCACCATCCAATAAATCTGAAAAAATCACACTGAGCCTACCGCGCTCTAGCTGTGGACAATGCGGACACCAAATCACTGTCTTAGAAAACATACCTATTTTAAGCTACCTATTTTTGCGCGCTAAATGTTCCTCTTGTCACACATCTATTTCTATCCAATACCCTTTTGTTGAACTGTTTACAGCCATTTTATCTGTCATTGTTGCAATACATTTCGGCGTGTCAATTCAAACTCTCGCTGCATTATTTTTTACTTGGATTTTAATTGCCGCTAGTGGGATTGATATCGGGCATAAATTGCTGCCCGATCAAATGATCTTACCTACCTTATGGCTAGGAATTTTATTAAATATGTTTGGTGTTTTTACCAGTCTTGAATCCAGTGTTATTGGTGCGATTTCTGGTTACATGATTTTATGGCTTGTTTTTTGGGCATTTAAAATTATCACTAAAAAAGATGGTATGGGTTACGGCGATTTCAAACTGCTAGCACTTCTCGGCGCTTGGATGGGCTGGGAGCACTTGTTTATCATCATCTTAACCTCATCATTTGTCGGTGCTATTGTTGGGATAAGCTATTTATTGATTAAAGCAAAAGACCGTAATACGCAAATTCCTTTTGGCCCTTATCTCGCTGCTGCCGGTTGGATCACCTTATTATGGGGTGAAGAATTACAATTACACTATTTTGACTTATTTGGTATTGCACTTTAGTGAACATTATTGGCCTGACTGGCGGTATCGCGACGGGTAAATCGACTGTCACAAAATATTTTAGCACCTTATGCACACCGATTATTGATGCCGATATCATTAATAAAAAGTTACTCCAGCCCAATAACACCGGCTATGTACATGTTTTAAAGGCTTTTCCAAACATTCCCTTACTCGCTGATTCAGCGTTGGATAAAAACTTTCTCAGGCGACAAATTTTTAACGACATTAAACAGAAAAAAATCTTAGAGAATATCCTTCACCCCTTAATAAAAAAAGAAATCACTGAGACTATTAAAGTTCTTAATGCTCGGCTCAAACATAACTACTGCATTGTTTCTGTGCCATTACTAATAGAAACCAATTTTAATAGTTTAGTTAAAGAGATATGGGTGACAGACTGCACTGAAGAGACTCAAATTAAACGATTAACGGCGCGTGATAATATCTCTATCCGTGAAGCTAAACTTATTATATCCCATCAATTATCACGTAAAAAAAGGCTCTCTTTTGCCCATCAGGTTATTCCAACAGAGCAATATAACGATATGAAATCCTTTATTCTTAATTTACATAACAATCAGATAAAGCTGAATTAGAATTAACTTTATGTTTAAATCAGAAAACACTAATAAGCTAATTTACTGATGGCCAATTCACAAGTCTATGAACAACCCTTAAATGAACGCGTGCGTACATTTTTGAAGCTTGAGACATTGGCTTCACGCTTAAAATTCTTTAGTAAGCAATCCAACGAATGGTGTGCTTATAACGCGCTACTGGTGATATTAGAGATCACTGCATTAATTGAACGCAGTGATATTAAACAAGAAGTGATGAAAGAGCTTGAACGCCAACAAGCAATTTTAAAAGTATTAAGCGCTCATAAGGATGTTAATAAATCCTCTTTAGAAGCTATCTTAAGCCAGCTTTACCAGGCGACCCAAAGCGTACATGAAATTAAGGGTAAAATGGGTGAACACGTTAAATCAGTTGATTTCTTATTGGCGTTAAAGCAACGAACAACCATACCTGGCGGCAGTTGTGACTTTGATTTACCCGAGCTTCATCATTGGTTAGGTCATAAGGCAAAAGAACGCCATGTTGATATCGCGCGTTGGTCAGCACCTTATCTCAAGCTCAATCTAATCATAGATTTACTGCTCAAAGTCATTAGAGATAGTGGTCATAGCAGCATTGTCTCAGCTCAAAGTGGATTTTATCAAGAAAACTTAGATTCTCAACAAGCAAACCAATTATTACGTATCTCTATTCCTAAAACAGAGCCTTACTACCCAGAGATCAGCGCTGGAAAACAACGATTTTCAATTCGTTTACTGGTTAAAAATGATCCTGATAAATTGGCGAGTCAAATTAAAGAGGACATTAATATCAAACTCATTCGATGTGTTCTTTAGGGGGGCACTTCATAGCGTTTCAAGCTATTTTTAAAGTTATCTATTCACTGTTTAAGTTAAAGTTTATTTAAAGGTTGTTATTCCAGCAACTCCAATAGCTCCATGATACCGTGCCAGTGTCAAATCATCTTTATTGACACCACCTAAGGCGTAAACTGGCAAGTATGTTTGGTTTGCCATAGCTTTAAAGCTTACCCACCCTAATCTACTACTAGAGGGATGAGTTTTTGTGTGCTTAACAGCAGATAATACAATAAAATTTACGCCTATTTTTTCTGCTTGCTTAATATCGCCTAAGGTATGACAAGAAGCCGATAACATGCCTCCATCATAGGGCCTAGCATTGTGACTATGAAGCTGTGAGGATGTTAAGTGCCAATGTTTTGAACACACCACATCAATCTTATCTCTATGCAAAATTAGCTGACATTTATATCGGCCACATAGTTTATTTAACTGCTGACTAACATGCTCGTAATCACTATTATTTAAATTTTTGCTTCTAAATAAAAGCTGTTTCAAATCATGTTTTATTAGCGAATGCTCAACTGCTGCTATGAACTTGTTAATATGAGCTATCTCACAATCTGGCGTTATCATCCAAAACTTAGGTAATGATAGTGATTCGACTATAGATTGATTTGCCTCTGGAAATTGATAGCTTTCTAACTCATCTAGGTTCACCCATTGTATTTGCTGCTGTTCTTTTGATTCAATATTTCCAATAAAGTGAGTAATTTTCCAAAAATTAAGGCACACCGACTTTTCAGGGTATTGATAGGTGATTTGTTTATACGGGTGAGCAGCTTGCATTTTTACACCGACCTCTTCAAAAAGCTCACGTTGTAACGCATGAAACTGATCTTCTTCGCACTCAATTTTTCCACCGGGAAATTCCCATAAACCCGATAAATGCTGACCTTCTGTGCGCTTAGCAATTAGTATTTTATGGGTTATAGGATGTTTAATGATCCCAACCACTATTTGAAGCGGAATATTATTTGTTTTAGCAGTCAATTCCTCTATTGGAATCGTAGCGAGGGAGCGCTGGTTTGAATCAGAATTTTTCATTGTTTGAGATCAATATCGCTATATTTAAAGACAAAAAAGAACAATCTGTCCAAATTCAACTTTTTCGTAGCATGTTGTTCCCAGAGGAAGTGAGTTTCTAGCTACGATACTCGGCATTAATTTTAACATAGTCGTAGGATAGGTCAGTGGTCCATACAGTGGTCGAACTTTCACCCACATTCAAACAGACCCGTATGGTTATTTCATCGGCTCTCATTATCTCAAAAGCTTTCTCTTCATCATAAGCAGGATGTGGCTGTCCATTTTCAACTAAGCATTCAGCGCCTAAATAAAGATCGACCGTATCAATCTCTAAATGATCAATATTTGCTCGACCAACAGCTGCCAAAATTCTGCCCCAATTAGGGTCAGATGCGAATAAAGCTGTTTTTACCAGAGGAGAATGAGCAATAGTAAAGGCCATTTCTTTTGCTTCTTCCACACTATGTGCAGATTCAACCTGAATAGTGACAAACTTAGTTGCCCCTTCTCCATCTCTAATTATATTTTTTGCTAATGTTTTAAAAATATCATTTAAAGCGCTCAAAAATAGTTGGTTGTTTTCATCAATTTGGCATTTAGATTTTTGCGTACTGACTAAGACACAAGCGTCGTTAGTTGAGGTATCGCCATCGACAGTGATAGCGTTAAAAGATTGCTCTGTCGCTTGGCGTAATATAACTTTTAAAGCTTTAGTTGAAATACTTGCATCAGTAAATATATAACCCAGCATGGTCGCCATATTAGGTTTAATCATCCCTGAGCCTTTTGCAAAACCAGAGATATTAATAATTTCACCTTCAATCTCAATTTGCGTGCTAGCTGCTTTTAGCTCGACATCTGTGGTTAAAATTCCTTGAGCTGCTTCTAAAGCTGAATCAGCAGACAAGTTTTTAACCAACTGTGGAATAGCCAAATTTATTTTTTCTAGAGGTAAGGCTTCAGCGATCACTCCTGTAGAAAATGGTAATACCTGAGTTGCTTCGCACTGGGTGTTTTCTGCAAGTGTCTGACAGCTTGCCAAAGCATCATCAATCCCTTGCTGTCCCGTTCCTGCGTTTGCATTGCCCGAGTTAATCAACAGATAACGAATTGAGCTATTTTGCGAAAGGTGCTGTTTCGCCAATATAACCGGGGCTGCACAAAATTTGTTAGTGGTGAAAACAGCCGCAATGTGAGCTTCAGGATTTAATTCGATGGCAACTAAATCTAAGTTTTTATTTTTTTTTATGCCACAAGGCAATGCCGCAAACCGAACACCATCGATAACATTAAGAGCACTGGGGACAATAAGATTAACGGGCATTTATCTGCGACTTTAAATTACAGTTTGCCGTGGCATTGCTTAAATTTTTTGCCCGAACCACACCAACAGGGATCATTTCGCCCCACTTTCTTTTCTTTTCGAACATAAGGTTTTTGATCAGCGTCATCTTCATTGTCCTCTGTGAGTACATTTTGCGCTGCTTTATGCTGTAATTCTAAGTTTTCACTTTGTGGCTGATTAACTTCTAAAGCATCAACATCTTGTTCATTTTCAACTTGCACCTTTGCTAAAATACCAATCACTTCATGGTTTATGCCCTCTAACATCTCAGAAAACATCTCGAATGACTCTTTCTTGTATTCTTGAATTGGGTTTTTTTGTGCGTAGCCACGTAGACCAATGCCTTGACGTAAAAAATCCATTCCTGAAAGATGCTCTTTCCAATGACGGTCTATCACCATCAGCATAATTTCTTTTTCAAAACGCTGTGCCACAGACAGACTTGCCAACTCTATTTTTTGTCCATATTCGTCTTTAAAATGTTGCAAAGTACGCTCTAAGATACCATCTTGACTTAGGTTATCATCGTCTTCAATCCATTGTTGAACGGGAAGTTTTCCACCAAAGTCTGTCTCTAGGGCCTTCTCAAAATTAACCACATCCCATTGCTCATCTAATGTTTCAGGTGGAAGATATTGATAAAATACATTGGTGATGACTTCATCACGTATGTCATAAATTGCATCAGAAATTTCATCGGCATGTAGTAAATCATCTCGCTGCT
>CAZORZ010000100.1:0-5323 GCA_964582255.1 uncultured Gammaproteobacteria bacterium
CAACGTGAGCAAAAATACCGATATTTCGGTAGAGGTCTAGATTGACAGCCATAATAAAGTTCACAAGAGTTAATTTAAGCTCTCAATGCCATCTTTTGGCATTATCAAGCGGGACAAAAGCTATGCACTAAAGCAGAGCAAAAAGAATACAGAAAATTAGCCGCGCATCTTAATCAAAAGCGCAGCTAATATCAATGGAAAATTAGGGTTTATTAATATTCTATTAGTGGTTTTCGGAAACCATATTGATGGTGTATTTTGGGATTTCGATCACTAAATTTTTCTTAGTGACCTTTGCCTGACAACTTAAACGAGAATCTGGATCTAATCCCCATGCTTTATCTAAATAGTCATCTTCATCCTCAGTAGATTCCTCTAGCTCGTCAAAGCCTTCTCTAATATACACGTGGCAGGTGGTACAGGCGCATGATTTTTCACAAGCATGTTCGATATCAATGTCGTTATTCAGCATAGCATCGCAGATGCTGACGCCTTCATCAGCATCAAACATGGCGCCGTCTGGACAGATTTCTGGGTGGGGTAAAATAATAATTTGTGGCATAATTGTTTTCTTTTTAAAGGTTAATTTCGTCGATTTTTTGGCCTGCTAGTACTTGTTGTACACTAGCATCCATTCTGCGAGCGACATAAACCTCACTCACATCTTCAATTTTTTGAATCATTTTTTTAATCGCATCAGAACACGCTGTTTCCAACTGTTGTTCTAACTCATTTCGAGCAGCTTGAATAGCAGTTAACTCATCTGTGCTTAGTAATACATCAGCATCTGTTGCTAACGCCGCATCAAGAGCTTCGATAACTCTTTTGGCTTCAACTTGTTGTTCTGCCAAGGTTCTAGCCGCCACATCATCAGTTGCGTAACTCATAGAGTCGACTAACATTTTCTCTATTTCAGCGTCAGTTAAACCATATGAAGGTTTTACAATGATTTCAGCCTTTGTACCACTTGTGGTTTCTTCAGCTGACACTGACATCAATCCATCTGCATCAACCTGATAACTCACACGGATTCTTGCCGCTCCAGCCACCATAGGTGGAAAACCGCGTAACTCAAATCGTGCTAATGAACGACAGTCTGCTACTAATTCGCGCTCACCTTGTACCACATGAAACGACATTGCCGTTTGGCCGTCTTTATAGGTCGTAAAGTCTTGTGCCTTTGCAACAGGAATAGGCGTGTTGCGCGAAATAATTTTTTCACTTAAGCCCCCCATTGTTTCAACACCTAGTGACAATGGCAACACATCTAACAACAGGATATCTTGATCCGTTTTATTCCCTACTAACATATCTGCTTGCAATGCAGCGCCGATTGCAACGACTCGGTCGGGGTCTAAATCAGTTAATGGCGTGGTTGCAAAAAAATCGCCCACCATATCAAACACCAATGGAACACGCGTCGAACCACCAACCATAACCACATTTGCAATATCAGATTTTTCTATTTTTGCATCTCTTAGCACACGGCGACATGACATTAAACTTTGTTTTACCAAAGGTTCAATCAACACATTTAAAGCTGTCTTAGTTAATTCAGCCGTCCAATTAATACCCTTTTCATTAAGTTTTAACTGCGTTGATTCATTTTGCGTTAATGCTTCTTTGGCCTCTTTAGCCATCAGCATAATAATGCGCGATAATTGTGGTGATAGGCTTTTAATAGCCGCTTCTGCCATTATCCATTGTGCAATAACATGGTCAAAATCATCACCACCGAGAGCGCTATTCCCTCCCGTAGCAAGCACTTCGAAGACACCTTGTTGCAAGCGCAAAATTGATATATCAAAAGTGCCTCCACCTAAATCATAGACGGCTATGATGCCATCTTTTTTCTGATCTAAGCCATACGCTACGGCCGCCGCAGTTGGTTCGTTAAGTAACCGAAGTACATTAATCTGAGCTAATTGAGCCGCATCTCTAGTGGCTTGACGCTGAGCGTCATCGAAATATGCAGGTACGGTTATGACCACACCTTTTAGCGTATCGCCCATGCTTAATGCTGCCCTGCTCGCTAAACTTTTTAGTATTTCAGCAGACACTTCAATCGCACTTTTATTGCCTTGCCGAGTTTTAATTCTTGGCACCGCACCCATCGAGTCAAATTCATAGGGTAATTGATCGCCTAAAGACTGAACATCGTCAATACCTCGACCGATTAATCGTTTTGCAGACGCTATCGTATTTAAAGCATCTGTCGCTAACAAGGCATAAGCATCATGCCCTACTAGCACGCCACTTTCTGCATAATGCACGACGGAAGGCAAAATATGCTGGCCATGCTCATCAGCGATGGTTTCTACTTGGCCACTACGCACCGTTGCCACCAGTGAATTCGTGGTGCCAAGATCAATGCCTGCCGCAAAACGGTGTTCATGCGGTTTAGTTGCTTGTCCGGGTTCAGCAATTTGTAATAAAGCCATAGTTACATCATCTCGTCTTCAATTTCTGTTTGAAGATCACTTAATTGGTCTAGTATTTTTTTGACAAACATCATTTTTCTGGCAGTTTCTTGGGCTGTTAGGTACTCTTGGCTTTGATACTTTTGCTCGAATTCTTGACTAAAATCTTTAGCGCGTGAGATCAATTTAGCACTCACATGATTAATACAATCCAATGGCTCTGCATTAGTACGACATTCACCCATTTCTTCGCGAAATGAGATTTGTTCCATTAAAAAAGAGGAATCATTGGTTGTTTGATTATCATTTTTTTCTATCCCTGCTAACTCTAATAAATAATGCGCACGTTTCACTGGCTCTTTTAAAGTTTCGTAGGCCTCATTGACCATCGACGCCTTTTGCACAGATAAACGCTTTTGTTGATCACTGGCATTAACGAAACGATCTGGGTGCAACTGCCCCTGAAGTACTAATTGAGCAGAATGCAGCACCTCTAAATCAATTTCAAAACTAATCGGTTGATCAAAATATTCAAAAAAGTTAGCGTCGGTAGAAAATGTCATGGCTTATTTAAGAATTAAAGTGTGAAGCTTTCGCCACACCCACATTCATCTTTAGCATTTGGGTTTTTAAATTCAAAACCTTCATTCAAGCCCTGCTTGGCAAAATCGACTTCGGTGCCATCGATATAAATTAAGCTTTTAGGGTCTACAAACACTTTAACGCCATTACTTTCAAACATCGAGTCTGCTTCATCTTGTTCATCGACAAACTCAATGACATAAGCCATGCCTGAACAACCTGTGGTTTTAACACCGAGACGCAGACCGATCCCTTTGCCGCGATTGTCTAAAAATTCTTTGACCCGTTGCGCTGCATTTTCTGTTAACGAAATACTCATAACTCACCTATATTTTATTGAAACCCTACAGCTGATTTAATGCTCGCGGGTAAATTTTCAAGTTTCATTTGCACAAATTGAATAAAATCATCAACTTGTTGTTTTGTATTATCTGAGCCAAAGCTCGCTCTAACAGCATTTAATGCAACGTCATCATCAACACTCATGGCCTGAAGCACATGACTGGCTGTGGTCACACGACTGTGGCACGCAGAGCCACTGGCTAGGGCAAATCCAGCTCTATCACATTCCATTAAAAATGTTTCACCATGAAAAAATGGCACACTAAAAAAACTGGTATTACACACTCTGTTCACTGATTCAGAAAAAATGGTGACACCTTTAAATTGCTTTAGCTGTTGCTCAAAGTAATCCCTTAATTCAGCTAATTTTTGGCGGCGTAAGCTTAAATGTTCACACGCCATACTTGCTGCCTGACCCATACCAACAATAGCGGCAATATTCTCAGTGCCAGCACGAACGCCGTGTTCTTGAAAACCACCCTTTAACAGAGGCTTAAAAGCGTCTGGATTTTTAATGATCAACGCGCCAACACCTTTTGGACCATTAAACTTATGTGCTGACAAAGTCATAAAATCAACCTTTAATGCTTTAAAATCAACCACCAACTTACCGACAGCTTGTGAAGCATCGGTATGCAGCAATAGATGTTCGTCAGCTTTATTCATGTCAGCAATAGGTTGAATAACACCTGTCTCATTATTCACTAATTGCAATGAAATAAATCTAACCTTGCTATCAATATCTAAATGATAAACGCCATTTTCATCCACCGCATGAAGTAACGCCTGCGACTCAGCAACGGGTTCGAGCACACTTGCATGTTCTACAGCCCCAACTGCTAAAGGCTGATGTTTAAAGGCTTGAAGCACCGTGTTGTTCGCTTCAGTGCCGCCAGAGGTAAAAACCACTTGGCGAACCTCACAATTAACAGCATCGGCCACTTGTTGCCTAGCCGTTTCCAGCGCATTTTTAGCGAGCCGTCCTAATTGATGCAAGCTGGATGGATTAGCGTGAACGCCTTGTAAATAAGGCATCATTTTTTTCAATACCTCAGAATTTAAAGGGGTTGATGCATTATGATCAAAGTAAATAACCATGATTAACGCAGCTTTATGTCAGCATTAAGCGTCTTATCGCTTTGCTCAAGAATTTCAGATAACGAGATATTACTCAGATAATCAGAAATTTGTTCACTCAATTCATCCCATAACTGCTCAGTTAAGCAGGGCTCAAACTCGGTGCCACCAGATAAAGCATCTTTATTAACAACTTTTAGATCTTCATCGACGGCATGAACAATCGTCGAGACATTAATGTCTTCAGCTGGGCGGCTTAATAAATAGCCTCCACCAGGACCTCTGGTACTAATCACTAATTCGTGTCTGCGCATTTTAGCAAATAACTGCTCAAGATAGGACAGCGATACGCCTTGGCGACGAGAGATATCAGCCAGCGATACAGGGCCCTGATCAGAATGCATCACCACATCCAATAATGAGGTCACGGCATAGCGCGTTTTTGTCGACAATCTCATATTACAGACCCATAGTAAGAGATAGAATTATATATTCCCGACTATTTTAGTCAAGTATTCTAAAGACGAAAAAAAACAGCCCAATGTCACTGAATGACTGCAAATACTTTCGACCCTGCTATATTTACTTAATAATTTAAAGCAGAGGGAGCTTTATCAAATTTAGGGCATGAAATTATAGAAGCTGAAGATGGCAAGCAGTCAGGTGCAAACGGTTGGATTAGAAAGCCTTTTGATCCTGTTACCCTAGCTAATGCAGTTAAGGATTATCTTAATTGATCGTCGATTGCGCTAGCATTGAGCCATGAAAAATCACCCAACATTAATTCAGGGTTTACTATGGATGGTAAAAAATGCAGGATAAGCGCCCTGCTTATTTATCACAGAATCATGATTCACGCTATTACAACTCTCATATTTTTAGCTGCCCTCTCTTTTAATAGT
>CAZORZ010000101.1:0-736 GCA_964582255.1 uncultured Gammaproteobacteria bacterium
CATAAAATCTATACCCTCTGACTTCAGTGCATGCTCTAAGCCTAGATTAGTCATTTTAGTGCCGACAACGCCACCACCTAAATTGCCATTCACTAATTTTGATTTAGCCATAATATAAAGAATTTGATCACCATCAAGCACTTCGCCTTTAGCTGTCATCATCATTAAACGATCACCATCACCATCATAGGCAACACCAAAATCAGCCTGCTTTTCCAGTAACATAGAGCGCATATTTTCTGGGTGTAAAGCTCCAACGTCTTTATTAATGTTTAAACCATCTGGTTCTGTGCCGAGTTCATAAACCTCAGCACCTAATTCTCTAAAAACTTGAGGAGCGATATGATAGGTCGCGCCGTTCGCACAATCGACCACTATTTTAAGCCCGTGCAATGATGTTCTAAACGGAATTGAATTTTTACAAAACTCAATATAACGACCACGAGCATCTTCAAGCCTTACTGCTTTGCCGATTTCGATTGATGGCACCATGTCTAAGGGTTCATCAATCATGTTCTCTATGGCAATTTCAGTCTCATCAGGTAATTTATAACCATCACCATTAAAAAATTTAACGCCATCATCGTAATAGGGATTATGAGATGCGCTAATAACAATACCTGCTGTTGCGCGCTGGGCTCGAGCCATATAGGCCACAGCAGGCGTGGGCATTGGACCCATTAAAGTCACATCTAAACCTGCCGCTGATAAGCCTGCTTCTAAGGCTGATTCGAAC
>CAZORZ010000101.1:750-5323 GCA_964582255.1 uncultured Gammaproteobacteria bacterium
GAAATACGCGTGTCTTTACCAATAACGACATGGCCTTTTTTCTGCGCTGATAGTACTTTGCCAGCAGCCCAACCCAGCTTCATAACAAAGTCTACGGTCATAGGAAATTGACCTACACGTCCTCTTATGCCATCTGTTCCAAAGTATTTTCTTTTCATTTGCAGTTCCTGCTGTTTATTATGTTTTTATATTTGGCGTACTATAGCTAAGGCTTGTTTTGTTTCAAGTACATCATGCACACGTAAAATATCAGCGCCCTTAAGTGCCGCTATCACCGCCGCTGAAAGACTGGCAGACAACCTTTGGTCAACTTGAGTATCCGTCACAGCACCCAACATGCTTTTTCGTGAAATACCGACTAATAATTGTGCGCCCAAATCTTTAAAGTCTGCTAATCGACTCAGCATTAAGAAATTCTGCTCAACTGTTTTACCAAAGCCAAAGCCTGGGTCAATAATGAGATTACTTTTGTCGATACGGTTAGAGAGTGCATCGAAAATACGGTGTCGTAAAAAGTCTTTTACTTCCTCAATGATATTGTCATACGAAGGGGTATGTTGCATTGTTTGAGGCGTGCCTTGCATGTGCATTAAACATACGGGTACGTTTAATTTACTGGCTGTTTCCAGTGCTTTATCGTTTTGCAGTGCAAATACATCGTTTATCATGGTAGCACCACAATCAACGGCCTGTTGCATCACCTTAGCTTTACTGGTGTCTATAGAAATATCAACATTAGAAAATTGACGAATGGCTTGAATGAGAGGAATAGTACGCTTTAACTCTTCATCAAGAGTAATTAGTTCGGATCCAGGTCTTGTTGATTCACCACCGATATCAATCATATCGGCTCCTTCATCAATCATTTTACGGGCATGAGTGATGGCTTTACCTAAACTGTCAAAATTTCCGCCATCGGAAAATGAATCAGGCGTTACATTTAAGATACCCATAACTTTGGGTATCTTCTTGTCACCAGAATTAGTCTGAAAAGGGGATGAAATTTCTAACATAAAAAAAGGCTGAAAATTCAGCCTTTAAATTTATAATAACATCCGTTTAGTGCAATGAGGCAGGACCGCCAACAGTAGAGTCTGTGGGGTCAGTTTTTGTTTCTGCTTCTGGCTCTTTTTGAGTACTGCTCGGCGCATTATCGCTAGGGGTATCATCATCACTCCATTCAGCAGGAGGCCCTGGTATTTTACCTTCCATAATAGTATCAATTTGAGCCGCGTCTATTGTTTCATATTTAAGCAATGCATCAGCCATTAAATGCAGCTGATCATTGTGTTTGGTTAATATATCAAACGAGCGTTTATAATTACGATCAATAAATAAGCGCATTTCGCTGTCAATTAATTTTGCTGTTTCAGAAGATATGCTAGATTGACCGCCACCACCACGACCTAAAAATGGATCGCCTTCTTCATCAGCATAAGACAAGGGTCCTAATTTTTCTGAAAACCCCCACTTAGTGACCATGCTTCGTGCAATACTGGTTGCTCGCTCTATGTCGTTAGAGGCACCCGTAGTCACTGCGTCACCACCAAAAATAATTTCTTCGGCAATACGTCCGCCATACAAACTAGATAATTGACTTTGTAAATGCTCACTGCTGTGGCTATAGCGGTCATCTTCGGGTAAAAACATAGTCACACCTAACGCTCTACCACGTGGAATGATACTCACCTTATAAACAGGGTCATGATCAGGCACTAAACGGCCGACGATAGCATGACCTGCTTCGTGATAGGCCGTGAGTTTTTTCTCATCATCTTTCATAATCATAGATTTGCGTTCAGCACCCATCATGATTTTATCTTTAGCGCGCTCAAATTCGCCCATTGAGACTAATTTTTTATTTGCTCTTGCAGCAAATAAAGCGGCTTCATTACATAAGTTTGCTAAATCTGCGCCAGAAAACCCGGGTGTTCCACGCGCAATAATCATCGCATCAACATTGTCAGACACTGGAATTTTACGCATATGCACTTTTAAAATGTGTTCACGACCACGAACATCGGGTAATGGCACGACCACTTGACGATCAAAACGACCGGGGCGTAGTAACGCAGGGTCTAATACATCCGGGCGATTAGTTGCGGCAATGACGATAACGCCTTCATTATCTTCAAAGCCATCCATTTCTACCAAAAGTTGATTCAATGTTTGCTCACGTTCATCATTGCCACCACCGATACCCGCACCACGATGTCGACCAACGGCATCTATCTCGTCGATAAATATAATGCAAGGAGAGTGCTTTTTAGCCTGTTCAAACATGTCACGTACACGACTCGCGCCTACGCCAACAAACATTTCAACAAAGTCAGAGCCTGATATAGCAAAGAAAGGTACTTTAGCTTCCCCTGCAATGGCCTTTGCGAGTAGTGTTTTACCCGTACCAGGTTGCCCGACTAATAAAACACCGCGAGGAATCTTACCGCCTAATTTTTGAAATTTTGAAGGATCACTTAGAAAATCAACAATCTCGCTTACTTCCTCTTTCGCTTCATCAACACCTGCGACATCCGAAAAAGAAATTTTTATTTGATCTTCGCCTAACAAACGTGCCTTGCTTTTGCCAAAAGACATGGGGCCACCCTTGCCACCGCCACCTTGCATTTGGCGCATAAAAAACACCCATAAGCCAATAAGCACGATGAAAGGAAACCAACTAACAAACATGTGCGCCAGTAATGAGGGTTGCTCAGGCGGTTTTGCCATAATTTGCACATTGGCGCGATCAAGATCGCCAATCAATGCAGTCGTGTCAGTCTCTGGGCTATAGGTAACAAAACTAGCGCCAGAAATAAGCTTACCTTTAATTTCTTGACCTGCAATAACAACTTCACTGATTTGGCCAGATCTTATTTGAGATAAAAATTCTGAATAGATGAGTGTATCAGTACTATTTTTTGGGCCAGTACTAAAGTTTTGAAATACCGACAGTAACACCACTGCGATAACAGCCCAGAGAATTAAATTTTTTGCAACATCATTCAAAATGATTACCTTTTATTGAGAGTCTTTTAAGATCATACATTAATATGTTTGAGTTTCCATATTTCAAGCAGTTCAATGAATTTATTTCGTAACTATTTAAGGAGCCTCTGATTAAGTTAATCAGAGGCTGCTTAGCGAGGTGTTATTTACCCAAAATTGTGAGTACGTTGTCATTGGAACGGACAAAGCGACTAAAATTCAACTTTATTTCAAGCCTTTGCAGACGGCGTAAACTTCTCTGGAGCGAGGTCTTGAAGCCGCTGGCTTTCTAAAGTTTACTTTTAAAAAGGTTTGACGTAATAGCTTGGTATATTCATCCATACCCGTACCGTGAAACAGCTTAGTCACAAAAACACCCTTTTTTTGCAGCACTTGCTGAGCTAAATCTAAAGCTAATTCAGCTAAATACATTGATTTAGGTTGATCTACTGAATCTTGCCCACTTAAATTAGGTGCTATATCGGATAACACCACATCAATCGGACTATTATCTACAAGCGTTAATATTGCATCTAAAACTGACTGCTCGGTAAAGTCACCCTGAATAAACGTAGCATCGGTCACTGGATTCATCTCTAAAATATCCACCGCAATGATTTTGCCAGCATGTCCTTTATCACTTATCTGCAGTTTTGCACTGACATATTCAGTCCAACCACCAGGAGCAGCACCGAGATCAATTATATTTTGACCTTGTTTGATAATACGGTCTTTTTCATCTAGCTCTTTTAACTTATAAACAGCTCGGCAACGAAAGCCTTCTTTTTGGGCTTGTTGAACGTAATAATCTGAACGATGCTCATCTAACCAGCGAGAACTTGATTTAGAACGGGACACTATTTAAACCCTCAATTATGTGTAACACACTCAGTGTCATGCCAAATTTAGCTCATTACTACGTGCAGAACTCAATTTAATGCAACTCTAAGCAGTTACGCTGTCTGTCGCCACTCGCTGAGTAGTGACAGTTATGTTATAATTAACGCTTCGTTAATCTTAAAATTTATCTCAAAATAAAGCATGAAATCATCTACTGTTAAACAATTACGTGCTGCTGCACATCGCAATAAAATAAAGGCCATCGTCACCATTGGTATGAAGGGATTAACTGAATCTGTGATGGAGGAAATCAAGAGTGCATTAAATCATCACGAATTGTTAAAAATTAAAATCCCTGCGCTAGAAAAAGATGAGAAGAAAGCATTAGTTGATAATATCTGCACTAAAACAGCCTCTCAAAAAATACAAACTATTGGTCATACTTTAATTATTTATAAACTCAACAAAGACATAGATCAATTTAAAGCTGAACGAAAAGAGAAATAATCTGAGTATTCAGGTTTAAAGCTTAAATATATTTTACGCTTTCTACCACGTATTCTTTAGTACCACCAGGTGCTTGAAACTCTATTTCTTCACCCTCTTCCTTGCCGATTAATGCCCGTGCAATAGGAGAGCTGATAGCGATGCGGTTGTACGTAATATCTGCTTCTATATCGCCAACAATTTGGTAAGTGACTTCAGCTTCTGTTTCAGAGTCGATGAGATCAACAGTACATCCAAATAT
>CAZORZ010000102.1:0-3188 GCA_964582255.1 uncultured Gammaproteobacteria bacterium
TTTATCGAATGAACGACGGTTTAAAAGACCTGTCAGCGCATCATGATAGGTACCATGAAGCATGTGTAATTGATGGCAATAAAAATGAAATAACTGTTGTAAGTAAGCAGTATCGACTAAAAAATCTTTAGAGGGTGTGGAAATAAACATAGCGTAGCTTGAATGCACTAAGCCATAATATGCGCCATACCAAGCGTGATGCTCGGCGTTGTAAGCAAAGTAATCACTAAAGGAATTATCTTTATCGTATATTATTAAGTTTTTAAGGCGCTCGTTAGTCGTGCTGTTGTGGGAAATACCAGTGCATGCTAAGGATTGCCATTGGGTATTCGACTTTTCGAATATTTCTATGGTTATTTCATGTTGGTGCTCAGGGGCAGCGTTAAGCCTAAAGCTTTCAAGTAAAAGATCAGGGTCATTGATCTTGCTTAAAGCAGTAAACGATTGATATTTACAGTCATCCACTCGAACTCCAGAATAAAAAGGTTGGTTAAACTAGCGGCCTAGTGTTTGTTCAACCGCATTACTTAAGCGTTCTGGATTAAATGGTTTTTGAATCCAACCACTTGCGCCAGACGCTTTGGCTTTTTGTTTTTTATCTTGCGCATCCTCAGTGGTGAGCATCAAGATAGGCGTTTTTACATACCCAGGTAGCTTGCGTAACTCGGACGCAAGTTGTATGCCTGACATATTAGGCATATTAATGTCACTTATAACTAAGTCAACATTATTATTTTTAGCCCAATCAAGTGCTAGTTGCCCATCTTCATGGGTCACCACGGTATGTCCGCGTTTTTCTAAAACTGATTTAACCAGATCGCGCATGCTTCGCATATCGTCGACCGCTAGAATTATCGCCATAGTTTTCTCCTACAGATGAATTAAGACGTAGTTATTATTTTGATACGTCCATGCAAATGTAGCAACTATTTAGGAAAGTGCCAGTTTCAAGAGGCTATTTTTCAAGATATTGTAATTTATTTGGTTTGCCATCCCATTCTTCCGCATCTTCGGGTGGGTCTCCTCGTGTACTAATGACTGGCCAGACTGACGCTAACTCTTCATTGAGCTGTAAAAAATGCTCTTGATCAGCAGGTAAATCATCTTCTGAGACAATAGCTTGGGCAGGACATTCAGGTTCACATAGTGTGCAGTCGATGCATTCTTCAGGGTCGATAACTAAGTAATTAGGGCCTTCGTGAAAACAATCAACGGGACAGACGTCAATGCAATCCATGTATTTACATTTGATGCAGTTTTCTAAAACAACGTAGGTCATGTGTTCTCCAATTGAATCAAGGTGTTATCGGGCAAGGTAAAATGCAGTGGCAGCCCAGTATGCGGATGATTAAAATTAAGCTCGGCAGCTTGTAACATTAAATCACCGGTATAAGGTGTTTCGCCATATTGACGGTCATTAAGTACAGGGTGGCCAATATAACTAAGGTGGCGACGTACTTGATGCTTGCGGCCTGTTTTAGGTGAAATTGACAGTAATGAGCGGTTGGTTTTTTTGTCTTGCTCTAGCCCAGTGACCATTGATTGAGCATCTTGCTTATTAATTTGACTGCTAATCTCTACTGTTTCACCAACAGGAAATAATCCTTTCACGATGGCGCGATAAGTTTTTTTAATCTCGCGTGCTTCAAACAAACGGTGTAGTTTAAAATTGGTATCCTTGTTGTGTGCGACCAGCATTAAGCCTTGAGTAAAACGGTCAAGGCGATGAGTAATAAAGCACTGTCGGTCGGTCATTTTATGCTGTTCAATCCAGCGATGAATGCTCCAATGAGTGCCATATTTACTGCCTTGGCTGAGCATTCCAGACGGTTTAAACCAAACACTAAAATCTTTTTGGTCATCGACTAAAAGGGCTTCAAAAGGGCATTCTTGTAAGGTGAATTCATTGCAATAAACATGTAATGTTTGATCGGGTTCAATCAGTAAATCAGGGTCAAAAATGCGCTTGGTTTTATTTTTTTTAGTCAGCCAAACGGCACCGTTATCAATACATTTTTCAATGTAATCAAATTTAAGGTGATCTTGTTGTGCGCTTAGCTCCTTTATTGAGCTGGTGATTTCTGCGCTTAGGTGAAGCTCTATAGTCTCTGTCATGATGGGGCGGATTATATATTAATGTCTGGACGACAGTTGTTGTTTTAACTCGAATAATGCATCCATCGCCTGTTTGGGTGTCATATCATCTAAATCTAAGGCTTGAATGGCATCTAGTATTGGGTGTTCATCATTTTGTTCGGGCAGTTCAGTAACGCTGGCTTGCGTAAATAAATCTTGCTGAGGGGAGGCATTAACGCTATTGCTTTCTAAAACAGCGAGCTTGAGTCGTGCGTTTTTTAGCACCAGAGGTGGAATGCCAGCCAATTTAGCAACTTGAATGCCAAAGCTTTGGCTGGCAGCACCGTCTTTTAAACGATGCATTAAAATAATGTCATCTTTGTGTTCAATGGCATCTAAGTGTACATTTTTAATTTGCGTATGTTGTTCGGGCAATTGCGTCAGCTCGAAATAGTGGGTAGCAAATAAGGTGTAACTTTGATTGTGCTGTGTCAAGTGTTCGGCACATGCCCAAGCCAGTGATAAACCATCAAAGGTGCTAGTGCCACGTCCAATCTCATCCATGAGTACCAAGCTATTAGCAGTGGCATTATTTAATATATTAGCGGCTTCAGTCATTTCGACCATAAAGGTTGAATGCCCACTGGATAAGTCATCGCTGGCACCAATGCGGGTAAATATTTGGTCAACAGCACCAATAGTGGCCGCTTCGGCAGGTATAAAACTACCCATGTACGCCATTATTACCATTAAAGCGGTTTGGCGCATGTAAGTCGATTTACCACCCATATTTGGCCCAGTAATGAGCAGCATAGATTTATGCTTATTAAGTAAGGTGTCGTTAGCGATGAAATTCTCGTTTAGTACTTCTTCAACCACGGGGTGGCGGCCATTTTTTATATTGATTTCTTTGGACTCAGTCATTTCAGGTTTAACCCAGTTAAGGTTAATTGCCGCTTTGGCAAAGCCATTAATAACATCGCATTGGGCTAAACCAGAAGCTGTTTGTAATAAAGCTTGAGTCTGCTCGGCTAATTGCTTAAGCAGTGCATCGTAGAGAAACTTTTCGCGAGCAAGGGCGCGTTCTTTGGCGCTTAACACTTTTTCTTCAA
>CAZORZ010000102.1:3202-5309 GCA_964582255.1 uncultured Gammaproteobacteria bacterium
AGGTGTAATGTAGCGCTCAACAGCTTTAAGGGTTTGTCTGCGAATATAATCATCGGGCACTTGAGCCGTGTGCAGCTTGCTGATTTCAATATAAAAACCATGCACTCGGTTATAGGCGACTTTTAATGTATTGATGCCCGTATTTAGTTTTTCGCGTTGTTCTAATTCAATTAAAAATTGATCAGCATGAGTGCTTAGCGCTCTAAATTCATCTAGCTCTGCATCATAGCCCGTGGCAATCACACCACCATCTCTAATGAGCATCGGTGGCTCATCTATCACTGATTGTTGCAGCAGTTTGAGGGTGTTGGGGTGTTCACTGATGAGCGCAGAAATATCTGTAATGAATGGGCTATCAAGGGTGTTTAACAAGGTTTGCAGCTCAGGCAATAAGGCTAAGCTATTTTTCAAGGTACTCAAATCACGAGGTCGAGCAGAGCCAAGTGCTATGCGTGAGCTAATGCGCTCTATGTCGCTAATGCCATCAAGTAAATTGGAGAGGTCGCTAAAAACATGTTGTTGAATTAAAGTTTCGACAGCTTGGTGACGTTTTTTTACCAGCAGTATGTCTCGGCTGGGCTGTTTTAACCAACGAGATAACTCTCTAAACCCCATGTTGGTGACACAATAGTTCATCGTGCTTAACAGCGTGTGTTCGGTGCTGTCGCTGTGTTGTAAATTCTGTAATAACTCTAAATTGCGACGGCTTGCGCGGTCGATGATAATGGTATCGTTGGACTGTTGAAGTTGAATGCCTGAAATATGTGGTAAAGCAGTTTTTAACGTGTCTTGAATGTATTGTATTAAGCAACCTGCTGCAGCAATTGCACTGGGGTAGGTGTCGATACCAAAGCCAGCCAAGTCTTTTGTGGCAAATTGCTCGATCAATATTCGCTGGCAAGTATCTCGGTCAAAATACCATTCTGGCATGGCTAATGCCTTGCTGAATTTAGTTTTAATAAAGGCGTTTTTATTGTTATCGGCATACAGCAGTTCGGCAGGTGCCAAACGCGCTATTTCATTTAAAATCATCTCTTGTGTTTCAACCACCGTGGCTTGGAAACGGCCAGAGCTGGCTTCAAGAGATGCCACGCAATATTGTGTATTATGATTAACAGCTAAACTAAAAACACAGCATAAAACATTTTCTTGATGCTCTTGCAGTAAGGCTTCATCAGTCAGTGTGCCAGGCGTAACAACACGAGCGACTTTGCGTTCTACAGGCCCTTTGCTGGTGGCAGGGTCGCCAGTTTGTTCACAAATAGCAACAGATTCACCCGCTTTAACAATTTTAGCCAAATAGTTATCCGCTGCATGATAAGGAATGCCAGCCATGGGAATAGGATCACCATTGGCTTTGCCGCGTTTGGTAAGGGTAATCCCTAATAATTTAGAGGCCTTAACAGCATCGTCAAAAAACAACTCATAAAAGTCACCCATCCTATAAAACACAAGCATATCTTTATAGTCAGCTTTAATGCGTAAATATTGTTGCATCATTGGAGTGTGTGCTTGATTGTCTTTTAGTTGAGTCATATGGCTATTATTGGTAGGTATTAAAATGCGATGTTTTATTCAGTCGCTATTCTATCGGAAAACCACATGTTATTAACATGATGGAGTTGCTTTTGTGTGGTTCGTACTATCATTTTATAAAAAATGAATTATGATGTGTCTAAGAAAAAAATTATATGTGGCTTTAAATTATAATGAGAAGGGTGATGGCTTTAACAATCATATTGATGCTCGCATTTTTTTCTTGGCCAAGCATGGCGCAACAAAACTGCTCGGAAGGTTCGGAGCGCTGTACTCTTGCTGTTTTCCCCCATTCTCATTTTAAGCATTTATTAGTGACTTATAAAAGTATTGCCGAAGATTTTTCTTTGTATTTAGATACGCGAGTTAAACTAGTAAGTAGCCATAGTATGGCTGATTTTGGCATAAAATTAAAACAAAAAGCTTATGATATTGCTTTAATTGGTCCCGGTCAGTTTGTATCAGTTGCTGAAGAGGTAGGATACATTCCCTTGGCCAGGCGAGAAGGAGAGCTATTGATGCAACTTTACGCTCGCGCAGACAGTGACATAAAAAGCTATCAAGATTTACG
>CAZORZ010000103.1:0-5222 GCA_964582255.1 uncultured Gammaproteobacteria bacterium
CTAATTCGTTACTGTCCATTGCGCGCTCTAATGTTTCTGCACGGTCGCCTAAAGTGCCTGACTGCTCAAGAAGCTTATCAACTAAGGTGGTTTTACCGTGGTCAACGTGGGCAATGATGGCTATATTACGTAGTTTTTCGATCATAATGATGGCTCTATTTCAGTGTATTACTGATTACTAATGAATTTGGCGCGCGATTATAACGATAAATACTAAAAGATGTTGATTTTTATATGATTTTACAGCATTTATAGTGATAAATAGACAGAATCAAGGTAAAGCACTTCTGGTTTAGCCAAACGAGACGTAAAAATACTGACATTTTCGACTCGCGTTAAATCCATCTCCCTTCCTCTTGGTGCGTACTTAATCTCATATAATGGAATTTTGAGATGGCTCCAACCATAGGCAATATTTAATCTCTTATTAAAACGGTCATTGTAGATATAGTTCGGTTTATGCTGATGGTCATGTACTCGTAGCACTAATTTTAATGGTTTTTGTTTGGGGTTATAAACATTTAAGTTTAAGTATTGATAAGCACTCCAATCTTTTGGGAAATACTCCAAACCTATACTAGAAGAATTTTCCGTATCAAAAGTAACTTGTAATGTATGCGGATAATCTTCATTCAATTTTTTTAACTTAAAGGTTGTATTACCATGCCAGCGATCAAGCTCTAAGCTTGAACTAAAATCAGCTAAAACTGGGAATGAGCGTTGCGCGTTAATTTCATCATAAAGCGCTATAGTGAACGGCCATAAGGCCCATAAAGTTATTATTGACACCACACATCGAAACCAAAGTATTGATTTTGCCTTTATGGGTTGAATCGGTTTATAAAAAGCCAATATCAACAAGCTGCCTAGCACATCATGTAACACATCTAAAATATCTGCATTACGCGCAGTACCGTACTGCAAAATTTCAATTAAGAACCCAAGAACTGTCGATAGCAGAACAACCCAGAGAACTATCGAGGCATAGCTTTTTGTTCTGATTGCCGTGAACTGTAAAAAAATAAGTGTAATAAAGGCAAAATAGACAACATGACCTAAGTTCCACAACGCTTTTAATGAACGAGATAAATCTACTGAGCCACTGCCAAAGAACAAAAAGTAATTAGCTAATAAAAATAATATAAATACCGCTATTTTAAAAAATAACATTGATTTAGTGCTTATCAACATAATCCTCATCCGTTTACTCACCACTCATTCGTTTATACCCTAAAGCATTTGTAAAATTGAGCTTCTGACCTCTACGCTTAATAAAGTACGAATATCGAGGTTTATCTGATTAAAACCTGCCGTCAGTTGTAACCGGCCTTGTTCATCTTTCTCGATATACTGCATGGTGAATAGTGTTGCAATAAACTGAGAAAATAATTTTCTGTCAAAAAAGTCTGGTGCATTAATGCCATAAATCATGGCTATTTTTTGTGCCATTAAATGCCCTTTATCTTCTAGTTGTTGCTCTGTTAATGGATGTTTTCCTGACTGCCATAAGAACACAAATATCATATAATATCGTTCTAAAATAGGTTGCACTATTTGTGCTAAACGCTTCATTGGCATATATTTTTTATCATTTCTGCGTGGCCTTGTTAGCTTATCACCTAACTGCCCCAGATAGCTTTCTGCGCTTAAATACTCAACAATATTCAATACAAACTGATCTAATTCAGCATTGCTCCATTGTAAATGTAGCTCTGATTTTAAAAACGGATACACGTAACGCACGATAGCTTGCAGCTTATCAAGGCTCATTGATTGAGCGTTAATTAAACAGCAGGCAACCAATGAAGGGATAATTAATGAATGTAGGCTGTTGTTGCGATAATAGCTCATCAAAACTGAATCATCAGGTTTTAAAAACACAATATCGCCTAACTCATGTTGCCTAATCTGCATCAGGCCTTGCTGTTGAATTCGCTCTATTTGCACTTTATCAATCGCATCTGGAATAATCACATCACTTAATTCAGCTAAGCCTTGAATGCAATGAGTATAGAAAGTGGCTTGAGCGATAAGCTCATTAAGGTCAATGCTTTGACGCGGTGTTGCTAATAAAATGGTCGCAATGAGGTTGACGGGATTAATGATGCTCGCCTGATTTATCTGCTGCATAATTTGGCTCGACAATTGCGCCACTGTTTGCGTATACCAATCGGGTTTGTCTGTATATTCGAGTGCTTGTTGCTGCCAATTTTTATTATTTTTATGCAATAGATCATTCAACACAATCGCTTTGCCAAAACTGCAACTGACCTTACCAAACTGTCCTTTTAACCGATAAATTGAACGCAATGAGCTCAATAATGTTTCTTTTTGTTTTTTCTCGCCATACAACTCACCCAGATAAGACTTACCTTCCATGAGCTTTTCATAGCCAATATAAACGGGAATAAAAGCCATAGGTTTTTTCTGCGTCTTTAAATAGGCTTGCACGGTCATTGCGAGCATTCCTAATTTTGGTTGCAGCAGTCGGCCTGTGCGACTACGTCCGCCTTCAATAAAATATTCTATTGGCGCACCTAACTCTATCAATTTGGTGACGTATTCATTCATTATTTTAGCGTATAACGGATTGCCTTTGAAACTTCGCCTTATAAAAAAAGCACCGCCTCCACGTAATATTTTACCGATAATGGGTAGGTTCAAATTGTTACCTGCCGCGATAGTGGGTATTGCCAAACCTTGCTGATGAATAACGTAGGACAACAATAAATAGTCAATATGGCTTCGATGACAGGGTACATAAACGAGCTGATGGGTTTGAGCGATCTGCTTTAATCCATCAACATGATAAACCGTAATGCCTGAATAAAATTTGTTCCAAAATTTATTCAGCAATCGCAGCATTAAATCTACTGTGATTTGAGTGCTGTTACAGAATATTTCATCACAATAATGCCTCGCTAGTTTTTTCGCCTTGCGCTCACTCATGTTATTTTGCTTGGCTTTTAGAGTAATTTGCTGTGCCACCTCTGGTGCAGATAACACGGCATGACTGAGAGCTTTATGATTGAGCATTTGCGGCCCAAAAATAACCTCTCGCTGCTTTAATAATTCATTGCTTAATGCATCATTAACCGCTTCGGCAGAAAATTTATGCTGTTGTGCTAAATGCTGTAAATTTAGTGTTTGCAAGAAAAATATTTCGCAGCGTTTGCCATGTAACAAAATTGTTATTAACCGCCTAATACGTCCTGCAACAGCCCATGTGTCATTAAACAATACGCTTATCCAGTGCTTTTGCTTAGCCAAAGGCCGCCCCCAAAACACGGATACAAGCACAAATTTTACGTCAAAATTTTCATTGTTCTGACACTGCTGAATAAGTTGTTGCAGCATGGAAGAGTCTTTTTTTCGACTTTTTATCCAATCTATTAGTGATGTTTTTGCCGCGACGCTATACACCGAATGAAATGTGGACTCTGCGGATGGCTTATATAAGGGGTTTGCTAAATTTAGTGTTAAACATGCTTGTTGCAAAACCAACAAATCACTAAATCCTCTATCAGCCAACACATAGACAATATGCTGATTCGTATCTGCCTTTGCCATTGTCGGTAGCTCTGGAAATACACTAACACGCACCCAAGAAAATAGAAGGCGTCGCCATAATGATTGAACTTGCGTCGAAAAATTCATAACTGGTGATTTTAATGTGGCATCGATGACACATCCTAACTGTTTTGATTAAATTATATAACTTCCTAATTGCCCATCAAGCTCAGCTAGTGAACTGCTATTGAAGATCTTCAAATATAGGCGCTACTATCAAGGCAAGAAATTAGCTTTAGTTTAAAAGTAAGCGCTTTTTCAGACGTAAAACCACTTGAACACTTTAAGAAAGCTCTGATTAAGCTGATTTCAGCCTCATTTTTTAATTGGATTAGACTGACATTAAGAATTGATTAATGCGTTGCTCAAGCCAATAAACTGGTTTGAACGGATGTGTGCCGCTGACAAACCCGACATGACCACCCCCTACGGTTTTTTCTAAGGTGACTGATTGAGGCAGTTCTTCATCATGCGGCAATACCTTTTCTGTCATAAACGGATCATCGACGGCATGAATAATAAGTGTTGGAATGGCTATTTTAATGATAAATTGCCGTGAGCTGGATTTTTTATAATAGTCATCGGCACTTTTAAAGCCATGCAGTTTTGCGACCACTTGATCATCATATTGCCAAAAAGACTTAATGCTCTTAATCTCTCCCAACTGATGTAATTTGTCTGCTTCTTGTTGGTGTTTTTGACTCAAATATTTCTTTTTATCGGTAATCAACTGCTTTAGAGGTTTTAATAAATAGCTGCGATAGATTTTAGAAAACCCCTGATCTAATTTAGTGGCACATTCGTTTAACAGCATCGGCACTGAGATAGCAACTGCGGCTTTTACTCCGCTATTTTTTCCTTGTTCGCCCAGCCATTTTAATAACACGTTGCCTCCCAAAGAAAACCCAATGACATAAATGTCGGTATTTGGCTCTCTTTGTTTTAGGCTGTTAAAAACGAAATCTACATCACCAGTATCGCCCGAGTGATACGCCCTTGCTTTGGCATTAAACTCGCCACTACAGCCTCTAAAATTGAGTGCCACTGCGCGCCAGCCTAATGCCGCAATACTTTGCTGAAGTCCAAGCACATAAGCAGAATCAGAGCTGCCAGCAAGGCCATGCATTATCAGCACTATGGGGTTTGTGTTATTTGAGTCTGCGCCATACCAATCAATGTCTAAAAAATCACCATCTGGCGTAGTCAGTCGCTCTCTGTTTCGGTTTAATGTTGGTTTTTTTCGACATAACGTCGGATAGAGTGTTTGTAAGTGGCGGTTGTTAAGCCACCATGCAGGTTGAAATGCGGACAATGATTTATTTAACTTATCATTTTGTGGATTGGTCACATCTTAAACTCTTAAAAAGAGCTTGTTTATACAAAAAAAGTGGCTTAATCACAATCGAATAAGCCACAATAAGGAATATTACTGCCAGAATAGGCGATTCACTTCTGCTTGCATCGCCTCACGGCTGATACCCATATCTTCTAGCTGATAGTCTGCAAGCCGAGCTAACTGCTTGCGCTGTTTATGACGATCTATCCAAATTTGTAAGACCCCCATAACACCTATCTCTGTTAGGCGAACGGGAATTGATGCGTACTGTGAAATTGATAAAGTTGTCATGGTGTTGCCTCCTAGAAGATCGATT
>CAZORZ010000104.1:0-5208 GCA_964582255.1 uncultured Gammaproteobacteria bacterium
AGCATGGAAAAAAGCATCATGGTATTACGTGATTTGCTGGATAATTCTGATGAGGATGCCAGCGATGTGATTGGTGGGCTGGATACCGAGCTGGCAAACAACCGCGTGTATGTGTTTACCCCACAAGGAAAAATCATAGACTTACCAGAGGGTGCTACGGCCTTAGATTTTGCCTATAACGTACATACCTCAATTGGTCATAGATGCCGAGGGGCCAAGGTGAATGGCAAGATAGTCACCTTAACCAGACCCTTAAAAATGGCTGAAACAGTTGAGGTGCTAACGACTAAAGAGCCAGCTCCCAGTCGCGATTGGATGAATCAAAATCTAGGTTATTTAAAATCAACTAGCTCGCGCTCTAAAGTAAGAAACTGGTTTAATCATCAAGATGTTGAACAAAATATAATTGATGGCAAGCATGTGTTGGATAAGGAACTGGCTAAATTTTCGATACATGATGTAAGCATCAAAGCCTTAGTTGAGCACTTTAAAATGAATGATGAGCCGTCTTTCTTTGCTGATATTGGCCGAGGAAACATCACAGGCGCTCAAATTATTGGCTTTTTACAGCACGTAGAGCATAAGCCTAGCCACAAAATAAAAAAACCACTTAAAGCGGCAAAGGCGGGTAGTGGGATAAATATTCAAGGAGTGGGCAACTTACTCACGCAAATGGCTAATTGTTGCAAGCCCGTGTTCGGAGATCGCATCATGGGCTATATTACACAAGGTGCAGGTATCACCATTCATAAGCATGAATGCACAAACATGTTAGCGCTAAATGATGAAAAACGTCAGCGTTTAATTAACGTCTCATGGAATGAAGATGGCAACGAATCTTATCAAACTGACTTGCTTATCATTGCTTATGATAGAACAGGGTTATTAAACGATATCAGCTCTGTTTTAAGCAATGAAAAACTTAATTTGTTACGCATTAACTCGGATACCAATCAGCACACTCTATTGGTCAATACGCGTATAACCATCGAAGTAACAGACATCTCTCGTTTGGGGCTTATTATTGATAAGTTGCAGCAAGTGAATCACGTACAAAGCGTTAAACGCATTAATGAATAGATTTAGAGATGAGTAGTCGCACCATAAATAGACGTTTTAGCATTGCACCGATGCTCGACTGCACCGATCGACATGCGCGTTATTTTTTACGCTTATTTTCTAAAAATATACTCTTGTATACTGAAATGATTACGACCAAAGCGATATTGTTTGGTGATAAACCCTATTTGTTAGACTTTTCCAAAGAAGAACACCCCATTGCAATTCAATTAGGTGGCTCAGACCCTAAAGAGCTGATCGAAGTGGCTAAAATTTGTGAACAATGGGGTTATGATGAAATTAATCTTAATGTTGGATGCCCCAGTGACCGTGTGCAATCAGGCTTTTTTGGAGCCTGTTTAATGGCAACCCCAGAGCTCGTTGCAGAAAGTGTAGATGCAATGAAACAAGCGGTGAATATTCCGATTACAGTAAAACACCGCGTTGGTATAGATGACCAAGACAGCTATGCAGAATTACAGAATTTTGTGCAATGTCAAATTGATGCAGGTGTCGACGCATTAATAATCCATGCTCGAAAAGCATGGTTAAAAGGTTTAAGCCCCAAGCAAAACCGTGACGTGCCACCACTTAACTATCAGTGGGTTTATGACCTAAAAAAACAGCACCCTGATACCGACATTATTATCAATGGTGGCATTAAAACGCTTCAGCAATGTCAGCAACATTTAAAGCAATGTGATGGTGTCATGTTAGGTCGTGAGCCCTATGCCAATCCATTTATGTTAAATGATGTTGATGCAATACTATTTAACGCAGAGCCCACGAAGCGTTCAAGGCATGATATTTTAGAACAAATGCTGCCTTATATTGAACAGCGCTTATCAAGCGGTATGCGCTTAACTAAGGTGGTACAGCACTTTATTGGCCTGTTTCATGGACAGCCGAGTGCTAAACTATGGCGTCGATATTTAAGCGAACAGGCTAATAAAGAAAATGCAGGTATTCATACTATTCAAAAAGCGGCAGAAATCGTGTCACCAAAAATTTAAAAATGAACTAAACTTTAACGATAATTCATTATGCAGATAAATTAAGTGACAGAGAAGAAAATCATTTTAGTTGTTGACGATACCCCTGAAAACATCCTCGTTTTAAAGGGTATTTTAGTATCAAAATATACGATTTTGGCAGCAAAAAGTGCTCCGGCGGCAATAGAAGTCATCAATAAAAAGCGTCCTGATTTAATATTATTAGATATTATGATGCCTGGGATGGACGGCTATGAATTGTGTAGACACTTAAAATCAAATATAGAGACCGCAGAGATACCTATTATTTTTGTTAGTGCAATGGCCGATATCGACGATGAAAGCAAAGGCTTTAGTGTCGGAGCCGTTGATTATATTACTAAGCCAGTCACGGCTGAGTTAGTTAAGGCACGCGTTAGAACACATTTAATCTTAGCTGATCAACAGCGAGCCTGCGAAATAAAGGTCTCAGAGCGTACTGCAGAATTAAAAAGTGCGCAACGCGCTGCGATTAATATGTTAGGTGAGGCAGGGCATTACAACGATACCGATACTGGTGTACATATCTGGCGCATGGCGGCGTATTCTAGAGCCTTAGCCACGCAGTTAAGATGGTCAGTTGGACAAGCTATATTATTAGAACAAGCTGCAGCTATGCACGACACTGGAAAAATAGGCATTTCCGATGAGATTTTAAAAGCCCCCAGAAAATTGAATGCAGATGAATGGAAAGTAATGAAAACTCATTCGCAAATTGGTTATCAAATATTATCAAAAAGTGATTCACCGATTTTTAAATTGGCTGCTGAGATAGCACTTAGTCATCATGAAAAGTGGGATGGAAGTGGCTACCCTAACGGTATATCTAATATTGAAATTCCAGTGTCAGCACGAATTGTCGCCATAGCGGATGTTTATGATGCGTTAACAATGGTTCGGCCTTATAAAAAGGCTTGGAGCAATGATCAGGCGATTGAATTATTGAAAAGTGAAGCGGGTAAACAATTTGACCCTGAAATGGTGGTCGCATTTGTAGAGATTAATGAACAAATTTTGCTACTAAAGCATCAGTGGGAAAATTTAGAAGCAGTTAAATGATATAAATATTTTAAATCAGAATAAAAAAACTTACACCTATAAGTATATTTGATTGCCATATTAAAAAAACTTGGTCTATTATCTAAAGCGTACCCACTAATTAGGTATTTAGGAGAATCCGATGAGTAATGTAACAGTTCATATTGATGAGAGTTTAGATATTACTGCATTTCATGACGTCGAACATAATATAGAAGCCTTAGCTGGAGTAAACACAGTGACGGGAACGGATAAACATCCGCATTTAATGATCGTTGATTATGATTATAAAGAAATTAGCTCGCAAAATATTTTGAGCGCACTTGTTAGTCAGGGCTATCATGCAGAATTGATAGGATTTTGAATTTAATAGATTATTACGGGTATACGAGAATCTGAACATATACTATAGACCCTATACAGACAGCTGATTCGTCTTTATCCGTAATGATCGCCTTATTTTTCATCTAAGAACTATGTGAACAAAGAAAGACCTTAGTCCATAGTCTATAAACTGTTCATGCAGTTTAAGTTTAAAATTCTTTTCTTTATTATTGAAAATTATCTTTCATTATTGCTCTTCGCAAAAGATTTTATTTTTCAAGCAGGGCATCCCAGTCTTCAGAATTGGCTGTTGCCAGATATTAGCAAAACACTCAATGAGCCGACTCAACAAGCTTTGGCTGTAGTAGGAAAAAAATGAATAATTTTATTTATATAGAGATAAGTGTATTAAAATGAGGTCGGCAAGTATCATTTTAGGTCTCGAAATAGGGTTAAAAGTCATTTTCATAGTGAAATTGTTGTAACACAGTCACAGGCTTAAGCTTTCAGCATTGAGTCTGTGCTAGCATAGTTTGATAAGGGTTATCGACCTATGCTAGTCATAAGGGAATTCAGCGCTCGATCAAATATGGAACTAGATTGCATGAGTTTGGCATTACCCGACCTAAATTCAACAGCCAGACCAAAGCTCGTCATGTTTTTAATTTTAACGCCGTGACGGTTAACAAAAACAAACTTACCCGTCACATTGCTTTTCCATGAGAGTTTACCTTGTAAGGTGTCTGAATTAATGTTATTAAATTCAACCCATGTGCCAATGTCTAAGGTTTGAGCTATTTCTAAAAAATCATCTTGATCAGCGTATGTTTCAACATGAATCTGTGAATGAGGTGATGAATCCATAATGATTTCTTCATCGAGCTGAATATCGCCGTTGGCAATGCGGGCTGTAAATTCATCCAAATTACTAATGACGATATCGGCTTCAGAGTTATGGATTTCGCCGACAGAACCCTCTTCATTATTTTCAAGATATTCATCTAGTTCGGTAAGGTTAATATCAATGCCTTGTTGTTTATTATCTAACTTACGGGCATTAGCAAAAGCCGCCTCCATGTTTTCATGAGGCCAGACAGTCGTGTCATCAACGCGTGTTACTATGTTTTTATTGCTCAGGCGAACAATTTTTGCATGCTCTTTAACCAGCATTTGAAACACTGAGTTTTTAGTCTTTTCATCTAGCTTGATGAGTTCCATGCCTTTTGATAAAGCACGTAAAAGAGCGGGTAGTGTTTTAAAAAGCTTTAATTTATCTTCTTCCGTATGCTTAACAATAAGCGTCCAAATAAGGATTGTAGATGTCCTCTTAATGCTTTTCCAATGAGTTGATTCTTCACCTTGGATTAACAGTGTATGGTAAAGAACTGATTTCCAAATACCATCAATAAAATCGATGACATCAAAATTCAAATCATGTTCGTCGATGAGCTTTTTAATAAATAGGTTAGATAATTCTTGAGCCAGTGAAATTTTGTCATCGCTCACTCGCTCTACGGCAATGACACTCTCTAGCTGTTCACTAGAGTGTATTTTTTCATCAAGGATAAAGGCTTTAAATTCACTCAGTGCATTGTCAAAAACGACAATATCTTGTTTAAAATCAAGAAGTAATTTCTCAATGATTTTTTCAACTTTATTGATTAAAACTTTTTCGCTTTCTACTTCATCACTCCACCCTAAAGATGATTTAGAAATGCTATCAAGTAATTGTCTGGCTGGGTGTTTTTTAGAATTA
>CAZORZ010000105.1:0-5118 GCA_964582255.1 uncultured Gammaproteobacteria bacterium
AACGAACGAAAAGGGACGGCTTAGCCCTGGTTTTAATTGTATCTCTATTAAAGTGCCTAGTTTTAATTCCTTTGCGATTGTTGAACGCGACAGAATAGAGATTCCCATGCCTGCCTCAACAGCTCCTTTTAGAGCCTCAGGACTACCTAATTCAAGACAGAAATCCATCTCCGATGGTCGAATATTAGCACGCTCAAAAAACTGCATGATCACTTCACGAGTTCCTGATCCTTCTTCACGGCAAATAAAAGGATATTTTTGCAGTTGGTCGGCTGTTATCGTACCGATATGATCACCTAATTCATGATCAGGCGGTGCAACAACCACTAATTGATCGTCGTGGCATACTTCTACGATTAGATTTTTGTTCGCAACTTCGGCTTCTACCACGCCTAAATCAATGACGTTATGTTCAACCATCGATACGATTCCATCAGTGTTGGATACTTTTAATCGAATATTTATTTCTGGGTATTTCTTTTTAAATTCACCTAACAAAGTGGGCAGCATATATTCTGCAATCGTGGTGCTGGCACCAATGGTTAAGGCACCACTAATTTCACCCGTTAGCTCTCGAACTGCATTTTCCATCTCATCATATAAATCAAATATACGTGCAGAAAACTGATAAACACGTTCGCCAGCAGGCGTTAAGGTGACTTTATTATGAGTTCTATCAAATAAACGCGTATTAAAATACTCTTCTAATTGTCGCACTTGAAACGTAACAGCAGGCTGAGTCATATGTAACGCTTCAGCAGCTTTAGTAAAACTCAATAACCGTGCGACAGCATGAAATACTTTTAGACGTCGATCGCTCATAATTCTAACCAATCAAAAAAATAAATTATAACGGATTAAACAAGCATATTAAATATACCTATAAGAGATAAGTAAACTTTATGAGTTTATCCCAGCCTCAATTTAACTTATATTAGAAAACAACTAAATACTACTATTTGATATTACTATAGGCTTTCAACAAGTTTTACTTCAAAAATACCAGTTTCAGTCGTACACTCTAAATAGCTTAATTTTAGCCGATAACTTTATGAAAACATCTTTATGAAAATCATTAATCATGCGCTCATCGTTGCACTGTTTACTTTGTTTGCTTTCACCAGCCAAGCTGCCAGTATAAAAAAATGGACTGATGAAAATGGGCGAGTATTTTATGGTGACGCCCCACCTCCATCAGCTCATGTAGAGGTGGTTAAAACCCATAAAAGACCAACTAATCTCGGTAAACCATTACCCAGACTTTCAATCCCCGATAGCACAAAAAAGACTGCTCCCTCTAAAACAAGCAGCAATGAACTCGAACCACAACAAGCGAAAGAAGCATGTAACATCGCAAAAAAAGACAAGCAAGTGATTCAAAAAAGTACGCGTATTCAGCTTCGTGCAGCCGACGGTTCATTGCGTTACATGACAAAAGAAGAAATTTCTCAACGTCTAGAACGAAGCAAAAGCGATATTAAACGATTCTGTAAGTAAATAGCTAAATTTTACCCTCATCACCCATATTTCATGAAACAGGCAGTACGCTGCTTTAATAAACTCACTCTTTTTATATTTAATTATGCGCACAACTCAATTTCACTTATCCACTCTTAAAGAAACCCCTGCTGACGCCGAAATTGTTAGCCATCAACTTATGTTACGTGCTGGGCTCGTTAGACGCTTAGCATCTGGTCTGTATAGTTGGTTACCACTGGGTTTAAAAGTGTTGCGTAACGTCGAAAATATTGTTCGTGAAGAAATGAACAAAGCAGGCTGTCTTGAAGTGTTAATGCCCTCAGTTCAACCGGCTGAACTTTGGCAAGAATCTGGCCGATGGGCACAATATGGCCCAGAATTATTACGCTTTAACGACAGACATAACAGAGAATTTTGCTATGGACCAACGCACGAAGAAGTAATTACCGACTTATTTCGCAAAGAAGTTAAAAGCTATAAACAGCTTCCGATTACTTTTTATCAAATTCAAACCAAATTTCGTGATGAAATTCGCCCACGTTTTGGCATTATGCGTTCACGAGAATTCATCATGAAAGATGCCTATTCATTCCACCTAACGAATGAATCATTACAGCAAACTTATGACATCATGTTTGATTGTTACTGCAAAATTTTTGAGCGCTTTGGTTTAAAGTATCGTCCGGTCAAAGCCGATACGGGTTCGATAGGTGGCAATGCATCACATGAGTTTCACGTTTTAGCTGACTCTGGTGAAGATGCTATCGTATTTTCTGATGGCAGTGACTACGCAGCTAATGTAGAACTAGCTGAAGCAGTCACAACCGATATACGAGCTGAGGCAAAATACGATCTATCTAATATTAGTACACCTAACCAGCGCAGCATTGAAGATATCAGTAAATTTTTAAATATCCCAGCGACCCAAACTGTCAAAACATTAATCGTTGTGGCTGAAGATGGCAATTTAATTGCCTTAGTGCTTCGTGGCGACCATCAGCTCAATGACATTAAAGCAGAGAAACTAGACCTTATTAAACACCCCTTAACCATGGCTGAACCTACGGCTATAAGCAAAGCTATTGGGTGTGATATTGGCTCTATCGGCCCAGTTAAATTAAACCTACCTATTATCGTTGATCGCTCGGCAGCTGTTTTAAGTGATTTTTGCTGCGGCGCTAATATTAATGACCAACATCTTCAAGGCGTCAACTGGGATAGAGACATCCCTGATTACCGCATTGAAGACATCCGAAATGTCGTCAATGGTGATCCAAGTCCAGAAGATGATGGCACCTTATCCATCGCTCGCGGTATTGAAGTAGGTCATATTTTTCAACTGGGTCAAAAATACAGCAAAGCCCTTCAAGCCAATGTATTAGACGAGCATGGTAAGGCTGCCACTGCAACCATGGGTTGTTACGGTATCGGTGTGTCTCGTATCGTTGCTGCAGCAGTTGAACAAAGTAACGATGAAAATGGCATTATTTGGAGCGATTCATTAGCCCCCTTTCAGCTTGTTATATGTCCACTTAATTATCAAAAATCGGATGCCGTTAAAGCAACTGCTGATGAGTTATATCAATATTGTTTAGATAATAATTGGAACATATTATTAGATGATCGAAAAATGAGACCAGGCGCCATGTTTTCTGACATGGAGTTGATTGGAATACCTCATCGTATCGTATTGAGTGATCGTGGCCTCAAAAATGAACAATTCGAATATAAAGGACGAAGTGATGATAATAGTTCTGATTATGCGATCTCTGAGCTTAAAGACTTTGTGAAATCTAAATTTCAGCCTTTATAGAAAACTATGACCATGAAAAAAATGAGCTCAATATTTATCGTGTTCGCATCATTTTTTTTCTCCATCAATGCATCGGCTCAGGCAGGCCAAACTGACATTGACCTAGCGCTGGTTAAAGCGCTCAAGTCATCCATTAACGACATGTCAGAATATTCAGACCGGTTTGAGGCTGAAGTTTGGCTAAAAGATATGTCTGAACGACTAAAGCGTTATGTAGACGACCCTATTGATAGAATCAAAATATTAAAACTGGTTCACCGCGAAGCTAAAAGAGCTGAGTTAAGCCCAGAGCTTGTTTTGGCACTAATAGAAGTAGAAAGTCACTTTAACCAATTTGCTATTTCAGTATCAGGGGCGCGTGGCATCATGCAAATCATGCCCTTTTGGTTAGATGAAATTGATTTAGATAATAAGAACCTATTTCATTTACAAACCAATATTCGCATGGGTTGCACCATTCTAAAACACTATTTAGACCGTGAAAAAGGCAATATGAACAACGCTCTTGCACGCTATAACGGCAGTTATGGAAAACGAAAATACCCCGATAAAGTATTTAAGGCGCTAAAAATACATTGGTATCCTATGTAGTATTTCTTAGACATCAAACCTTGGTGGCGCTACTTTTAACACCTCTTCGAAGGTTGTTAAGCCCTTGGCTATTTTTTTAGCGCCAGAGAGATTTAAGGCTCTCATGCCTTCTTTAATAGCTGTTTGACGTATTTTTTTTAAATCCACATTATCCTGAATAGCAGATTTTAAATTATCGGTCAAAGCCATCATTTCATAGATGCCGATACGCCCTCTAAATCCAGTTTCACGACACTCTAAGCAACCCACTGGTTCATAGGTGTGTTCTGGTGCTTTTGTTTTCCATGGTTTAATCAAGGCATTCCAAGCCTCAACATCTGTTTCTACTGGTTTTTTACAGCTGGGGCACAATGTGCGAACCAAGCGTTGTGCAATCACTCCTATTAAAGTCGCATTAATTAAATAAGGGGGAATGCCAATTTCGATAAGGCGAGCAATTGCAGAGGGCGCATCGTTTGTATGTAAAGTTGACAACACTAAATGCCCTGTCAAAGATGCTTGAACGGCCATTTGGGCTGTTTCTTTATCACGGATTTCACCAATCATTATAATATCGGGGTCTTGCCTTAATAAGGTTTTAACCCCTGATGAAAACGATAAGCCAATTTTAGAATTCACCTGCATCTGGTTAAAACTGGGCTCTACAAGTTCAATTGGGTCTTCGATAGAGCACACATTCACTTCTGATGTGGCTAGTTTTTTTAATGATGTATAAAGAGTGGTCGTTTTACCTGAGCCAGTTGGGCCAGTGACTAAAATGATGCCATGTGGACGATGAATTAATTTTTCCCATAACTCTGACTCTGATTTTTCAAAGCCAAGAGCGGCCGAGTCCTTAACCAAAACCTCGGGGTCAAATATCCTTAATACCAATTTTTCACCAAAAGCCGTTGGCATGGTAGACACACGTAATTCAATTTCTTGACCTTCTGGACTGCGTGTTTTTATACGTCCATCTTGTGGCTTACGCTTTTCTGCTACGTCTAAACGGCCTAATATTTTTATCCTGCTAGTAACTGCTGGCACAATATTACTGGGCACTTCGTAGACTTGGTGCATCACACCATCAATACGAAAACGGAAATTTCCTTGTTCTCGGCGAGGTTCAAAGTGAATATCACTGGCTCTTTGTGAAAATGCGTACTGTAATAACCAATCAACAATACTCACAATATGCTGGTTTTCAGCATCCAACTTGCCGGTCTTGCCTAACTCAACTAATTGTTCAAAATTTT
>CAZORZ010000106.1:0-5096 GCA_964582255.1 uncultured Gammaproteobacteria bacterium
ACTTAATTTAGCGCCACTACTTTTGGGCGTAGAATGAGAGTAATGGTAACGAATCTAAAATTTTATCAGGTATAATCTATTTTTTTTATACATTGAATTTAAATGAGCATAAAGTCAGATAAGTGGATTCGCAGAATGGCTGCTGAAGAGGGTATGATTACGCCTTTTGAGTCAGGTCAAGTTCGAGAGTCAGAGCAGGGTCGTATTATTTCTTATGGCACATCCAGTTATGGTTATGATGTGCGTTGTGCGCCAGAATTTAAGATTTTCACCAATATTAATTCTGCAATCGTAGATCCTAAAAATTTTGATGATGACAGCTTTGTTGATGTACATTCAGATGTTTGCATCATTCCACCCAATTCCTTTGCATTAGCTAGAACGGTAGAGCACTTTAAAATTCCACGTAATGTTTTGACCATTTGTTTGGGTAAATCAACTTATGCGCGTTGCGGTATTATTGTGAATGTCACACCCTTAGAGCCTGAATGGGAAGGTCACGTGACGTTAGAGTTTTCTAATACCTCTCCACTGCCTGCTAAAATTTATGCCAACGAAGGTGTCGCACAAATGCTGTTTTTTGAAAGTGATGAAGTATGCGAAACGTCTTATAAAGATCGCGGTGGTAAATACCAAGGTCAAAAAGGCGTTACCTTACCAAAGGCGTAATCAAAGATTTTTTAATACGTCAGAGAAATAAGATTCATTGCTCATAGTTTTAAACCAATTATGCAGTGAAGGATAGGGTGTTTTCTTAAACCATTCAGGTTCTACCATTGATAGTAAATAGATAAATGGCGTGATGGCGATATCCGCTACGGTGATGTGATCGGCTATCAAATAAGTCTGCGGCTTAAGCATGATATCTAATTCCTCTAAATACTCTTCACAGGTCTCTCGAAACTCTGATTTATTATCGGCATCGCGATAATCTTTATAATCGTTATAAAAGGAATAATCGTAGGTTTCAATCAGCATATCTGTCTCGCTGATGTATTGATTGTCGACTCCTAGCCAATTATTGGGGTCATTCTGCTTTAATGCCCATAACATAATGTCCCAACTTTCATCTAAATAATTGCTCGCATCAATAGTTAAAAAAGGTATTGATGCATCAATTTTAATGTTTAGAAGTTGTTTCGGTAAGGCGTTGAAATTAACGATTTCAATATTTAAGTCAATTTTTGTATACAGTAAAGTGCTTTCAGTACGGGCGCAAAATGGACAATGGTGAGAGCTATAAAGGGTTGTAGGCATAATAAAACAGGTTAAAAGCGAGTGTTTATATTAGCAAAATAAAAGCTCGGAAGCTCGCCGAGCTTTTATTATTGTGTTTAAGCGTCTTCTTTAACACCGCAGCTATTAATACCAAATATAGCATAAGGTGGGCACCAGCCGATTAACGCAGTTCCTAAAGGAACGATACCAACAGCACCCCAAATATTTCCATAAAAAACGCCTGCTCCAATGATGGCAAGGCCAACAACGATACGAATGATTCTATCTGTTCCACCAATATTTTTAGTCATAATAATTTCTCAAGTTAATTAAAGTGTGGTCTAGTATAGAGATCTAGTTTTTATTATCGGTGACATTGTCACATAGAGTATTTGGAGATACGGATGGCGATTAAATTTATACAAACAGGTGGCACCATTGATAAGCAATATAACCTCTTAAATGGAGCGTTATATTTCTCTAAATCAAGTCTGCCAGACATGTTAAAGCAAGGCCGGTGCACCGCAAATATTAGCTTCGAGACTTTGGATTTAGTGGATAGTTTGGAGATAACTGAAGACTATCGTGAGCAGCTGATATCGCTTTGTGAAGCGTGTGAAGAAAAGCTGATTATCATTAGCCATGGTACAGATACGATGGTGGAAACTGCTCAGAGAATAGCGGAACGCGTGACGGATAAAACGATTGTGCTATTTGGCGCGATGATTCCTTTTTCGATAGATTATTCGGATGCTTTATTTAATTTAGGTTCGGCAATAATGGCCGTTCAATTAAAACAAAGCGGTGTTTATATTGCTATGAATGGAAAGGTATTTGACGCTGATAAGGTTATTAAGAACCGAGACAAAGGTGAGTTTGAGGTCTTATTTTAAGAGGGTAGCTGTTTAATCTAATGATTATAAATACGCTTAAAAGCACTTTCACTAAAGCCATTTAAGCGTTTTTTACCCACCAAAATCACGGGTACTCCCGTTGCGTTTAATCTGTCGTATTGTCGTTTTGCACGGGCACTTTTTTCTATATCGTATTCAGTAAATTGAATGTTGTTTGCGTTAAAATAACGCTTCGCTTTTTTGCAGTAACCACACCAACTGGTTGAATACATTATGACTTTACCTTGGGTGTTAAAAATGGAGGTGTCGATTGTGACATTGGTATAGCGGTTGACTTTTAGAGTGACTTTTTTTGATGTTGTATGGGTGGGTGGGGTACTTGAAAAGTGTTTACGTCCATTGGCATCAGTCCATGAATAAATGCTTGCTAGTGTTGAATGACTTGCAAAGAGCATCATGACTAACAGGAGCATTTTGTTTGCTAACTTAATGTTGTTATTAATCATTGGTTCTAATCCCTGATAATTAATCGGTTAGGCGGAGCTGCTGACTTATAGTCGTTGGCATTGCATGAAATATATCATCTGTCTTTAATAAAGTGGATTTTTCGATATCCATTTCACGATACAACATGGTTACTTAACGCGCATTCCTGGTGTCGCACCCTCATCTGGGTTTAATATATAAAGCTCATCGCCACCAGGCCCAGCCGCTAACACCATGCCTTCGGACATGCCAAAACGCATTTTTCTAGGCTCTAAATTAGCCACCATCACGGTTAGCTTACCTTCAAGATCTTCTGGTTTATAGGCGGATTTTATGCCAGCAAAAACATTGCGTGTTTCACCGCCAATATCGAGGGTAAGCTGTAACAATTTGTCTGCTTTTGGCACGGCTTCTGCCTTAACGATTTTGGCAATGCGTAAATCTAGTTTAGCGAAGTCATCATAATTAATCATCGGCGCAATGGGTTCAATGCTGGGTGCAGTACTTATTTGTTTTAGCTTAGGTTCTGCTTTTACATCTTCTTTACTATCAGCAACGATAGCTGCAATTTTATCTGCTTCAATACGTGTCATTAAAGGTTTGAATTTGTTAATGGGGTGATTGAGTAATGGCTGTTGAAGGCTTGCCCACGTTAGCGGCTCTATATTTAAAAAAGTTTCAGCTTGTGCGGCTAAGGTGGGTAACACCGGTTTTAAATACGTGACTAATTGCTTAAAACAGTTAATGCCATCGGTGCAGATGTCTTGTACTTCGGCTTGGCGGCTTTCATCTTTAATTAACACCCAAGGTTCTTTTTCATCAATATATTGATTGGCTAAATCAGCTAGAGCCATAATCTCGCGCATGGCTTTGCCGTATTCGCGGTTTTCATAGGCCTTGTGAATGCTATCGGCTTTATCAGTGTAGGCTTTTTGTAATTCGGTGTTTGCAATAGTGACTGATAATTTACCATCAAACTTCTTTTTAATAAATCCAGCACAGCGGCTTGCTATGTTAACCACTTTGCCAACTAAATCTGAATTAACACGGGCGCTAAAATCTTCAAGATTAAGATCAATGTCATCAACGCCTGAGCTAAGCTTAGCCGCAAAGTAATAACGTAAATATTCGGGGTTTAAATGCTTAATGTAAGTAGAGGCTTTAATAAATGTACCGCGTGATTTTGACATTTTTTGCCCATCTACGGTTAAAAACCCATGACAAAAGACAGCGCTAGGCTTTCTATAACCCGCACCATGCAACATGGCAGGCCAAAATAAAGTATGAAAGCGAGCGATGTCTTTTCCGATAAAGTGATACAGCTCTGTGCTGCTGTCGGCAGCCCAATATTTATCAAAATCGTGATTATTTTTATCGCACCAGTTTTTAAAGCTGGCCATATAACCCACAGGCGCATCAAGCCAAACGTAAAAATACTTGCCCGGTGCATCGGGGATTTCGAAACCCCAATAGGGTGCGTTACGTGAAATGTCCCAATCCCTTAAGCCGTCTTCTAGCCATTCATCCATTTTGTTGGCAATCTCTTTTTGAATGTGACCTGCGCGTGTCCATTCTTTCAGCATGTCGCTGTATTCGCTAAGTTTAAAGAAATATTGTTCAGAGTCTTTTTCGATAGGCGTAGTGCCGGATACTTGTGATATTGGGTTTTTTAAGTCGGTGGGGGCATAGGTTTCGCCGCAGGCTTCACAGTTGTCTCCATATTGGTCGGCAGTGCCACACTTTGGACATTCACCCTTAATGAAACGGTCAGGCAAAAACATCTCCGCTTTCTCATCATAGGCTTGAGAGATGGTTTTAGTGACAATATGTCCTGCTGCTTTAAGTTTTAGGTAAATATCACGAGATAATGCTTTGTTTTCGTCAGAGTGGGTGCTGTGGTAATTATCAAAATTGACGTTGAAGGCGGCAAAGTCAGCTTGATGTTCTTCACTGATGCGTGCGATGAGTTCTTCAGGTGTGATTTCTTCAGCTTGCGCTCTGAGCATAATCGGTGTGCCATGCGCGTCATCTGCACAGACGTAGATGCACTCATGTCCTTGCATTTTTTGGAAGCGAACCCATATGTCGGTCTGAATGTATTCGACCATATGGCCTAAATGAATAGGGCCGTTAGCATAAGGAAGGGCGCTGGTAACAACGATAGAGCGAGTGGGCTGAGTCATAAACAACATGTAATGTGAAAACAAAGACGCATTTTATGGGCTTGCCATGCCGTTGTATAGCCAAAAGTGTTAGCGAATAGTGATTGCCTTAGCAAATATAAGGAAACATTAATATTTATTAATGTAGAATACACAACCAATTTTTAGGCTGTGCGGCGTGTGCAGCTTGTCATTCTTATTTTTTTGGAGTTTTTTTCATGTCAAAAGAGCAGATAGAAAGCGCGTTAAGCGAAGTAATTGATATTCATCTTGAGAAAGATTTAATGGCTGCAAAGTGCATTAAAAATATCGAAATTGACGGCGACAAAGCCAGCATTAAAGTCGTGCTAGGTTATCCAGCAGCTGGTTATTTTGA
>CAZORZ010000107.1:0-5057 GCA_964582255.1 uncultured Gammaproteobacteria bacterium
ATTTTGCCATTCTATTTTCCAATACCATTGCTTATCGAGCTTCGATAAACTTTGTAATAAAAATAAACGTACAAAATCACCTTTAATCGCATGTTTTAATTCGTTATCGACTTCTTTTCGGTTTTTTATTTCTGCTAAATCAATGTCTAGAATGGGCAGAATTAAATCATCATAATCATGCTGATAAGTCACAGGGGCGATATCCACAACAACTAGCTGACAAAAATAATCCACATGCTCTGAGACTAATTGCATCGCAGTTTTACCGCCCATGCTGTGCCCTATAATGATGGGGTTATCCAGCCTCAACTGCTTAACAATCAACCAAACATCCTCCGCCATAAGGTGGTAGTTCATATTTAAACGATTAAATGAGTCACCGTGATTACGGCAATCAACAGCGATGACGTGATAATTTTTTGCCAGTTGCTGGCTTATTCGGCTCCAATTTTTATGAGAGCCGAATAAGCCATGAATAATAACGATACTTTGCTTAGATGTTTCGCCAAACTCGACATAATGCAATAAAGGCATTAACGATGGGTTAGTTTAATAGCATAGGAATTAAACGTGCATGAGGCACATATCCATCAATTTTCTCACCTTTAGAGGTAAACATTGCAGGAGTCCCTGTGACGCCTATTTTATTACCCACAATAAAACCTTTGTCGACAATACTTGCCTGTACGCACTCTCCAACATTATCAACATCACCAAATTCTGTCCCTTTTGCTACATGCATGGCATGGGGACGGTCTTTTGCACACCACACTTGTTGCATTGTTTTATAGCCCGGCCCGCGCTTACTTCCTCTAGGGAAAGGTAAGTATTGCACCTGAATTCCTGCATCAGTTAAATGCGAAGCTTCTTCGTGTAATTTTTTACAATAAGGGCATGAAGTGTCCGTAAAAACAGTGAGTATTTCTTTAGTTTCGCCTTTAGCGGGATAAATGATCATGTCTGAATCTTTAAACACCGCTAGCTCTTCAATAACGCCCTGTCTGCGTGAGACTTCAGTGAAGTTCTCCGCTGTTTTTAAGTCGATTAAATCACCAATAATTATATAACGACCATTTTCGATTAAGTAACCATAACGCTCACCAAATTTAGTCTGATAAACACCTTTAATGGGTGTTGACGTGGGTTCGCCAACTAGCCCACTTGAACCTAAACGATGCTTTAACAAGTCGGTGACGTTGCCAATGTCTTTTTCAGCTGCATGCAATGATGCGCTGAAAAAAATGCTTAGCAAAAAGAACGAGGTATTTTTAAATGATAATGACATAAAGGTTTTTTAAATAGTAGAAAGTGTTTGTATGACACTGAAGCTAAAATAATAGTTCAGTGTTACTCATAATTAGATACGGATAAATGTTGAATTAAGCTGTTTTACCGTCAGCGATAACTTATTCACCACTACGGATAAGGAGAGCCTTATCCGTATGATACTCAACAGTTGCTGTTTAAGGTCGGATTGATGTCGGGCCACGCGATGGTGCTAAAGGCATGTTTTGATAGCCTGGTAACGGTCTGTAACCTTGAGGGTAGCCTTGCGGATAACCAGCATTTGTACCGCCACCAACATAAGGTGAATAACCCTTAGGCACAAAATTTCCACCCATCATTGGTGCGTTGCTCCATGGATTTCCATTCATCTGCCCCATATTCATCGGCCCTGCACTCCAAGGGTTGGCATTACCATAATGATTATTGTAATCATTGTCGCCGACGAACTCTTCCATCCAATACATCGGCGTCCAAACAGGCCAATTATTACCCCAGCCGTTACCACCAAACATATTATTATTCCCCCCCCAAAAAGCGTGTGTATTAAAGCTCATTGCAGCCAACGCCAAAGCGATTAACATGTGTTTTTTCATCTTCGTCTCCCTTAGTCTCTGAAATTATTAAATTGAAGAGGCACACCAAATTCTTCGCCCCTTAAACGCGACATCAAGTCTTGTAAGTCGTCACGTTTCTTCCCAGTCACGCGAACTTGCTCTCCTTGAATTGCAGCCTGTACCTTTAATTTAGAATCTTTTATAAATTTAACAATCTTTTTTGCATGTTCTTTATCAATACCTTCATTAATAGTGATATCTTGTTTTGCCGTTGTTGCATGCTCTACAACAGTTTCTGATTTCAAGCACGAAACATCAATGCCTCTTTTAGACATTTTTTGGTGAATAATCGGTGTCATTTGTTGTAATTGAAATTTAGATTGGGCATGTAGCGTTAACACCGACTCTTTAACCTCAATTTTGGCATTAGAGCCTTTAAAGTCATACCGAGTGGTAATTTCTTTATTGGCTTGATCAACCGCATTGGTTAATTCATGATGGTCTATTTCTGAAACAATATCTAATGAAGGCATAATTTTACTTTAAGGTTAAACTAAAGAGTTGTGATTGCTTATTATACGTCATTAACGGTACGTTTAATGGCTCAATTTTGTTGTTACCAATGGGCCTACCAGAAAAATCATACAATGCCTGACTGCAACTCTCTTTTAACACGTCTTCACTATGCTCAAGCACGACACACCCCAGATCAGTGCCAATGGCCAATGCAATAAAATACTCACGCTGTATTGAGCGTAGCGCGTTGTTTTGATGGTTTTCTTCAAGCTGCAGAATTTGCTGCTCAGTACGATGAATGAGCACAAAAGGAATTTGTTGATGCTGAACCACCTTAACGGCATGTTGCCTAAATTCATCTAAATGAATTTTAATGGTTTTTTCGATGGGGATGGAGCGGCTAGAACCAATAAATAAAAATTGCAATATCACCCAAATAATTGCCAAGCCGCCAAACCATGTTAAATATTGCAATAACCGTGTTAATGCAGTTCGCGAAATATAAGCTAATGGGTTTTTAATGGTAAAACCTTATAAATCTAAAGTAACGGGCTGACCAGCTTGAGCCGAACAATATTCATTTAAGCAAGCATTTAATGTTTTACTAGAATCACTATTAAGTACCCAGTCATCCTTCTCATCATTAAAATCAAAGTGAAATCCACCTGACTTAGCCGCCACCCAAATCTGCTTTAAAGGAGTTTGTTTGTTAATAATAACTTGGCTTTTATTTTCGAATATAAGCGTTAACACCTCACCCATCATATCGAAATCAATATCGACCTCACACTCATCTAAGGCATCTTCGATGGCAAAAATAGTGTCTTCTGCTACTTGTAAAAATTCTGATTCAGTCATTTTGTTTCTCAAAGTTTAACGAGGCCGAATTAATGCAATAACGCTTACCCGTCGGCTGTGGCCCATCGTCAAACACATGCCCAAGGTGACTGCCGCAGTTTTTACAGGTGACTTCAACGCGTTTCATGCCGTGAGTGATATCGGTGTGCATAGCGACCGTATCACTTTCATAGTCAAAAAACGACGGCCAACCAGTGCCTGAGTCAAATTTATTGTTCGATTGAAACAACACATCATCACAACATTTACAATGATAAGCCCCTGATTCTTTACTATCCCAATAAGCTCCTGTGAAAGCTCGCTCTGTACCCTTTTCACGACAAACTATGTATTCTTCCGCTGATAATTTTTGTTTCCAATCTTCATTGTTCATATGGAGTCACCTATTTATAAAGCTCTTTACCATCAGTCAGATATATCCACCCCTTGATGATGCGATAGACATACCAAATACCCAAGAAAAAGAACACCACATAACCAATAAATAAGATAAACGTCATCACCGATAAAAAAGCCCACATTAAGCCAAACCAAAACGTATTTTGTTGCCAACGATAATGTGAGCTATAGCGACTATTTATTAAATCATCTTTTTTGATGTAATTAATAATCAATGCAAAAAGTGGCGTGACGACAAAGACAAAAAAGGTCGCCTGTAAAATATACGAAATAAAAACGAATTGCCTTAGCTCTTTGTCTTTTTCGTCTGTGATTGTATTGTTGAGATTAGAATCCATAACCTCATTATGACAAAAGAACAAGCTAAGAGGAAAGTGATTTTGAGTTTATTCAGTAAATACACTGATGTTGGCGATAAGTAGTTATCAATGAAGGTCATCAGATGAAATGACTAAAATGTATTAGTTCAGCCCCAATCTGACACTTCATGTTGCCCCCTATGTCAGGATAGATGTCGCCTCTAAATTTTTTTTAAAACAGAGGGCGGAGCGAACTAATGAATGAACTATCAACACTACTCAACAGGTTTTAAAGAAGCTATCTTAAAAAAATTAAGTCAAAGCGAGATGTCTGTTAGGCAGTTTTCACTGCAAGAAGGCATCAATTTATCAACCCTGTATAGTTGGCAAAAACAATTTAAAACAACAGGGTTCTTAATGCCAAAAGACATATCAACCGATCAATGGAGCAGTGAAGAAAAATTTACAGCAGTACTTGAGACGGCCACATTATCAGAAGTTGAGCTCAGTGAATATTACCGAACTAAGGGTTTGTATCCTGAGCAAATAAAGGCTTGGAAACAAGCTGAGTAAAGGGGAAAGGCAGCTGAACTTTTAGAGCGCAGTACTTGGGCAGAGAAGTGTACTCAACAAGATTTGGTGCTGCACTCAGATAATGGCGCACCGATGAAGAGCTTAACGTTGCAATCAAAAATGTATGATTTAGGCGTGATCAGTTCACGCAGTCGTCCAAGGGTGAGTAACGATAATCCGTACTCAGAGTCATTATTTAGAACCGTAAAATATTGTCCCCGATGGCCATCAGAAGGCTTTAGTTCTTTAGAAAGCGCTAGGCAATGGTTAAAGGGTTTTGTGGGTTGGTACAACCATGAACATCGACATAGTCGCATTAAGTTCGTGACACCTAATCAGCAGCATGAAGGGCTTGATATTCAGATATTAGAAAACAGAAAAAAGCTGTATCAAAAAAAGAAAGCCATCCTGAACGATGGTCGAAGGAGACAAGAAATTGGCAACCAATTGGTGCTGTGGAGCTTAATCCAGAGCAAAATAAACTAGCGGCTTAAACTTTTAGGCGACAACTACCTTGAAAAACACCGGTTAGGTGAAAGGAGTAAATTTGGAGTACTTAAAAAATAACTGG
>CAZORZ010000108.1:0-5020 GCA_964582255.1 uncultured Gammaproteobacteria bacterium
TCTCCAATAGAGCAGTTAATTGACGTTATTAAGGTCTTGTACTATTACAAGGTGCCGTAATTCTAGTTTGTTTTGAAAAAAATGCCACTTCACCAATGGGGTGTGTGCTTAATTAGATTTATCCACATGGGGATATATAAAATATTTATGCTGTTGGGGTATTAAATTCATAAACAATATAATTTATAATAATAACATGTATACAGGTTATTCACATTATTCGCTTTGGGCTGAGAATAAACTTCGTTTTGTTGACGCGGTTCCTTCAGTTGTTTCTCTTAATGATTTGGCTTTATTATCAGAAAATGAGCTTAGACTTATTGCCACCTCTATAAAGCAATTTAACTTTGCCATTTATGAGTTAGCCGATCACGCTACTTTTATCCCTTCCAGTATTGAACATCTGGCTATTCGTCTAGGGCTTAATAGTATGGATGAGCATTTGTGTTTAGATGAAGACCGGGTGACAAAGATTTTTAATAATACATCTACGTCTAAGTCACTTTATATACCCTATACAAATAGGCCGATCAATTGGCATACCGACGGTTACTATAACAATCAAGACCAAATCGTTTATTCATTTGTTTTACATTGTGCTCAGCCGGCGTTTGAAGGTGGTGAAAATGCCTTGCTAGACAGTGATCAAGTTTTTATCCATTTAATGAGGGAGGATCCACGCTATATTAATGCGTTGTTAAAGGATGACGTGATGACAATTCCTGAAAATAGAAAAGAGGGCGTGTTAATTAGAGCAGAAACCTCTACAGCCATTTTTAAAGTATTAAATAATCAGCATGACGTTTTAATGCGTTATTCGATGCGTAAGAAAAACATCCAATTTAAGCCAGATGTTTTAACGCAAGAAGCATTAGCATGTATGGATGAGTTTATAATTTCAAATTCGACACCACATATGGCACTTAAGTTAAAAGCTGGGCAAGGTATTGTGTGTAATAACGTATTGCATAAACGTACGGCTTTTAAGGATAAAATTGGTTCAGAACGATTATATTATCGAGCAAGATATTATAATCGTATTAATATTGAGTATTAATTAATGCTCAATAACAAACGTAAAGATAGAGGCTCCCTATGTTGTGGCTAAGTGAAGTATTATTGCAAAATCCTGATATGGAATATTTTGAAGATTTAAAAGCGGTTCTTACTGAGCGAGGTAAGCAAGGAGAGCGTTTTTTTAAAATGGATTTAAAGCCTCCATTTTTTGATACCCCATCAAATTGGGAAGATCAATTAGAGGCTGCGTTCACTGCAATTAGGTAAGAAAATATGTATTGGCAAGAAAAAACTGAAGACTCTGCCGTCTATAAAGTACCGGAAGATGTCATTGATGTTGTGTTTAAAATTAAATGCAAAACAATACCTGTTCATCATGGACAGTCTTTAGCGCAAGAAATCATTAAGTATTTACCGTGGATGGCTGAAGAGCAGGGTGCAGCGATACATCAAGTCCATGTTGCAGAATCAGCCAATGGCTGGATTCGGCCAACAGGTGAAGATGACATAATGAATGTCTCATGCCGTACTAAATTGACTTTGCGTATTCCAAGCGCACGATTTGATGATTTGTCGCAGCTAGTTGGTAAGCAACTTAGTGTTAACGGGAATAGCTTGGAAGTCGGGCAATACAGTAAAAAGGTTTTAAGTAAAATGACGACAATCTTCGCGCGTTACATAGACACCAATGGCGAGCAAGACGAAGGCGTTTTTTTGCAAAATATGCAAAAAGAATTGTTAGCAAAAGGTATACGCATTAAAAAAATGATGAGCGGCTTAATTGTTAAGCATCAATTTTCTGATGGAGAACACTTGACGCGTAAATTAATGCTTTCGGATCTAGACGTTGAAGAGTCGGTCTTACTGCAAGAGCAAGGAATTGGATCATATCTAAATTATGGCTTCGGAATATTTTTGCCGCATAAAGGCATAGAAGCCGTCAATAAAACACAAGATAAATAATATTAAGCAAATTTCTATTTCTTAATGGATAGGTGACATCTTATATTTTTTATGGGAAAGTATCGCGCAAATTTCATTGGTAATGATTATGTATCATTACTCGTAATAACTTTATTGAGGAAATATCAATGCCATTATCATCAGTAGAAAGAACAGACAACGGCTACCTAGTAGACATTAACGATTGGAACGAAGAAATAGCAGCGGCAATTTTTGTTGAAGAAGAAATTGACGCAACTGAAGAGCATTGGGATATTGTTCGCTATGTTCGTGCTGAAATAATTGATGGTAACGAGCCTAATGAGCGCGGCATCATGAAAGAAATGGGAAAAAAATGGGGTCGTAAGGTTAAGTCTAAGGAGATGTATGAAATGTTCCCTGGTATGCCTTCTAAGCAAGGCCTTAAAATTGGCGGATGCCCTCAAAGCACAAGAAAAGGCGGCTATTAATTTTTTATAGGCGTTAAAATCGACAAATTTTCGTTATGATTGATTATGTGTATCAGTAAATGCTCAATCATCGCCTAAATTTAGTGAATTTTAGCGATAATCTAAGTACTTAATTTTATTATGAGTACTTAGGGATTAAATACTACCTCTCTAGTAATAGAGACGTTAAAGATAGTTTGAACTATAGTTAGATCATCTTTGTTATTACCTTTAGTTATACATAGGAAAAATTATGAGCGAGAAGCTAGAAAAGATTCAAAAAATGATTGCAATGCAAAAAGCCTTTATGGATAAAGAGCGAGCAGGCGGCGTGACTATGAAAGAATATTATGCACCAGAAGAAGGCGATGTTTTAGACGGTTACCGTCAAAAATATAGAGATTTATCAATGGAGTTAGTTGATATGGCTCATGCTGAAAAAGGTTCTAAGCCGTAGGCTTTAAACTTTTTTAGTTTAGAAAAGCCGCTTATGCGGCTTTTTTTTTGCTAGAAATTGCTCCTCGACAATTGCACCCAAGGGCATAAACTCCTGCATTGTTCTAATACATCACATCCGTGTGATTATGCATTTCTAGCACTTCCGCCATCCGTGGCGGTCGTACCTATATAGTTTTAAATATCTGCCCACATTCTTACAAGGTTGTTAAAGCTAGCGTTTAGTTGATCTTTGGTTGATTTATCAGCTTTGTCGGCTAAGACGGCATTGCGTGCATTATTAAGTTCATAGAGTATTTCTCGTTGAGCAGGGTCACGCACAGCACTTTGAACCCAAGTGACAGCAACATAGCGTGTTCCTTTCGTCACAGGTGCGACATAATGCTTACTTGATGATGGATAAAGAATGGCAGAGCCAGCATTTAATTTGATTTTTTGTTCATCAAATTGGTTAACAATAGTCAGTTCGCCACCAGTGTAGGTTTTAGGGTCAGATAAAAAGATGGTGATGGATATATCAGAGCGATATAGCTCTCCATTATTGCCCATGACAGGGTCATCGACATGCGTGCCATAATCCATACCAGCATCATATTTTGCATAAAAAGGTGATGCGATTTTTGTCGGCCATGCGGCATGGCGATAGCTTGGGTGACGAACCAGAGCATTCATAACGATGCTATTAAGCTCATCATTAACGCTGTCTTGGGCATTGATTTCAAGATTGTTTTTGACTGCTTTGGCACTGTAACCAGCGGTGAGCTTACCATCTGAAAATGATGCGGCGTTTAATATTTTAATAACGGTTTTTAATTGCGATTGATCTAATAATTGGTCAATGGTGATAAGCATAATTTAGATTTAATTTTTGAAAGATAAATTTTTGAGATAACACATGATACTGAACATACGAATAGATGACCAACTGCAATCATTAGAAGTTCCTGATGAAATTTTGACAGAAGCGACAGATTATTTTGATAAAATGGATGCCGATATGGATAAAGGCTGGCAAATGAGTCAAAGATGGGTTGAAAAGCCTACGGCAGAACAGCGCTGCCAAATAGCAGGTAATAAAATATTAATTGCGATAGACGGCAAACGCTCTAAATTGATTATGATGATGGCAGCCTATGTACTATATAAATTACCTAAATTACAATTACTCGACATATCAACAAATGGCGATATGTTTGAAACTTATTTCGAGTATAAATAATAAGTACCAGTCCTAATTCATCACTAAGCAATTAAGTGCGCTGGGATTTTATGTTTAATTTTCTCATGTAAAGCAGGTAGTTCAGACCAATGAATGCCTTGCTTAAGGTGATGAGCGGTGTGGTAGCCCAGGTTACCTGTAAAAATATTAAACCACTTTCCTAAGTTGTTATAAGAGGCTTCATAAGTGTCCTCAGCATGCAGGTCAGCATGGTGTCCATAGGTTACCCAAGCGGTATAAAGCAAACTACCTGCCATGGGTAATATAAAGACAAACAAGGCGTTAAATGGATTTAAGACAATTAAAAATGCCAATATTATAAATGTAAGCGCTGTGTAAGTTAAATAAATACGTTGCTGCTTAGGGTGTGATTTACCCACGCCATAGCCACGCTGATACGCGGTTAGAGCAATAACCAATGAATATTCAAGTGACCCCATGGTTGAGCCATCTTTACGCTGCCAACGGCTTTCATCAATGGATTGATCTAAATAATTTTTATGATGGCCTAAGTTATGGTGCAATAGCCATAGATTAGACGTTACGCCTGTATGTAGCGCATAAAAGAATTCTAAAATTCGATTTAAATAAGCCTGTTTAAAAACATGTCTATGCTGGTGGTGGTGGTTCCACGCACAAATGGCTCCACGAGGTAATATCATTAATATCCAGTAGAGAACAATAAATAAATAGCTATCTACCATCACAAAAATAGTAAAATCTATGACTGAAATAAACAAGATAATAGCGACAGGCAATCTGTCTGCAGAAAAATTAAAGATATTAGTATTCAAAATTAAAATTCAAAATGAGTGATAGAGTGATAGAGTGATTATAAAGCATTTGCGAGAAGATAAAAATCTATAGCTTAATTCGAACCCCCCGGAAAACTGATTATCAAAATATAAAGTGGTTAACAACAGCTATTCACATAGTC
>CAZORZ010000109.1:0-4993 GCA_964582255.1 uncultured Gammaproteobacteria bacterium
ATTTATGACAAATAATGAAGGCGCTATAGAAGTAAGCAGTAATACCCCTATAGAGGTTAGCGATATAGTGATTCTGTCTAACTGCAAGGGGGCTGACATTTTTGAAGTAACCTCGGTGGCCGTCTCTGGGACACTAGGGCAAAGTGTAATAGGACATAGTACCGAGGTTCAAGGAGATACTCCCGGCAACATGAACCAGCCAGATTGTACTGCGGCAGGCACCAACCAGTGTTTGTCGCAACTTTATGAATCAATCTCAGCTATATCGGTGTTACAGACAATTAGCTATACCATTAAGGCAGGTGAAAGTGGAGAGCCTGCTCTATGGCGATCATTAAATGGTGTTGACGATGAATTAATTGAAGGTATTGAGCAAATGCAAATTTTATTTGGTATTGATACTGATGATGATGGCACGCCAAATCAATACGTTTCAGATGCAACGGCAATTGCCGTTGACTCAGAGCAGGTAAGTGCGGTTAGAATTTATTTGGTAGTACGTTCAGACGTAGCTGGCATCACGGATAATGCCCAAGTCTACGATATTAATGGTACGTCAATTACTGCAACCGACAGCCGCTTACGTCAGGTTTTCTCAGTCACCATTGCTTTACGAAACAGATTAAGATAACTAATTGTGGAAAAATGATAATGAAAAATTTAAAAATAGTATCATTGAAAACACACACTGGTGCAGTATTGATTGTCAGTATGGTGATGTTAATTGCAATCACAATGTTGGGTGTTACGTCGATGAAAAGTTCATTAACCGAACTAACCATGGCAGGAAATTTGCGTGAATCGGGCTTAACATTTCAAGCCGCTGAAGCGGGGTTAAAATCCGCCGAAAGCTTGGTAGAAAACACGACATCGCTCTCTGCATATGATGGTTCAACAAGTTTATTAAATAAGGCTAGTACAGACCCTGACTATTTTGCAAAGGTATCTTGGACTGATGCCACAACAGCAAATGTTAATTTAAAAAACATATCGATAAACCCCAAATATATTATCCGCTATTTAGGCGATTCAGACACTAATGAAAAAGCTGGCCTCGGCATTGGTGCTGGTTACGGTCAAAATAATTTAGGCACGGTGTTATCAAATTTTCGTGTCACAGCTCGTGGTACTGGGCAAACAGGCAATTTTTTTAGGATAGTACAATCTTATTACGCGAAGGAGAGATAATGATGAATAGTTGGAATCAAAAGTATGCGCTTTTTAAAGTTTTATTTATGGTGCTTAGCTTAGCGTTTTTGCTGCTTCACTCAAGCGCTGGGAAGGCTGTGAATACTCCAGTTTTAGCCCTTGCGGAAGCACCTTTGTTTTTATCAACAGCGGTTGAGCCCAATATACATTTTATTTTAGATGATTCAGGTAGCATGAAGTGGGAGGTTATGGTTAGTCCAGACATTACTGAATATGAATCAGAAGGGGGAAAGCCTAGAATTGATGGTTTTTACCGTAAATACCTGACCCCTGACTGGTATCAGGATGAGGACCATGATGAGGTGATTCCACCTATTAGCTCATTCCCCGGTGCTTGGATGGCGAAAAATACAGAAGTAAATCCCATTTATTATGACCCTACAAACACCTATGTACCTTGGCCTGGAAATGATATTAATGGTAACCCTTTATATTCCGACGCTGATCCAGAAAATGCAATGCAAAGAGTCTATCTAGGCACTTCGTCAAAAAAGACTAACTTAAAAATTACTCAGACTTTTCATAATAACGACTCAGAGGAGACTTTTGATGTTTATTTACCTGTTTATTATAACTGGATCGACACAGACGGTGATGGTGTCATTGAAGTAAGCGATGCTTATGTTGAAGTAGAGATTAGGCCTGGCAATGAGCATTTGTTTTTAAATGGTCGCAGCTATGCTGAAGAAATGCAAAATTTTGCCAATTGGTTTCAGTATTATCGGGCAAGAGAACTTAGTGCAAAAGTAGCCATAGGTAATGTCATTAATGGCAGCAGTTCAACTCGTATGGGTTTGTCACTCATAAATAATGGTCAAAAAAATGATGTTGCTAGTATGGGCGATACAAGCCATAAACTAAGCTTGTTATCTAATCTATACGAGATCACATCTGGCAATAGCACACCACTAAGACGGGCTTTAGAAGCTTCAGGAAAAATGTTTAAAGGAAAAAAATCACCTATTTTATCTTTTTCTGAGGGAGGCTCATGTCAGCAAAACTTTCAAATTTTGATGACCGATGGTTATTGGAACGGAAATTCTCCGAGTTCAAGCATTGGTAATGCTGATAGCGATAATAATACCGCTTTTGATGGTGGTAATTATGCAGGTGCTGCTTCCAAAACCTTGGCTGATGTCGCGATGCATTATTATGAAACTGACTTAAAGCCAAAATTGGCAAATGAGGTGCCGACCATTGCAGGCATTGATTATAACAACCAACAGCATTTGGTTACCTATACCATTGCTTTTGGTTTAAAAGGTCACTTAGATTACGAAGTCTTAGATCCCGATAAAGGAGAGGTAACGTGGCCGAATACAGTGAGCTCCAATACAATAGCTACTATCGATGACTTATGGCATGCGGCTTATAATGGGCGTGGTGAATACTTGAACGCGGCTTATCCTGAGTTGCTATCAGAGTCATTGGATAAAATTATTGCAAATATAGCAGAGCGGTCAGCGACAGCGTCGGCAGTTGCTATAAACTCGGCTAAATTAACCACTGACACGGTTATCTATAAAGCTGAATTTAACACCTACCGCTGGCAAGGCGAAATATATGCCTTTCCAATCGCTAACCTAGAGACCGGTGAGCTAGCTGCAGATGCAGATTGGGAAGCAGGGAAGAAATTAACCAACCGAGATATAACAACAAACCCGCGAACTATTATTACTTATACGGGTAGTCAAGGTGTTGCCTTTCAATGGGACGACGCTATTAGTGCGACGCATAAAAATGACTTGGAGACTACGCCAACTGGGGCAACAAGCTCCGAAGCAGAAGCTAAGGCGCGGTTAAATTTTATTCGTGGTGCTCGGGATAATGAAGGTGCAGGTTTAGGGTTTCGCACACGGTCTTCTCTATTAGGCGATGTGGTAAATTCTGGACCTGTTTATGTCGCCGCACCTGATTTAAACTGGCCGGATTTTGCACCATTTCCAACCAGTAATGGTGATTTTTACTCTGACTTTAAAGAGGATCAAAAAGACCGACCCGGGGTGATATATGTCGGAGCAAATGATGGTATGTTGCATGGATTTGCAGAAAAGGACGGCGAAGAAATTTTAGCCTATATCCCCAATATTTTATATTCAACAGAAAAAAAAGAAGGCATGCATTATTTAACTGACCCTAACTATGTGCATAAATATTATAATGATTTAACGCCTAGCATTTCAGATGTTTACATTAATCAAGGCCAAGGAAAAGATTGGGCTAGTATTTTAATTGGCGGCTTAAGGCATGGAGGTCGTGGTATTTATGCTTTAGATGTTACTGATCCAACTGCGTTTTCTGAAGCGAATGCTGACAAAATTACATTATGGGAATTTAGTAATAATGATGATGCCGATTTAGGCTACACCTACAGCAAGCCACAAATTGCTCTGACCGACGGTGGTAAATGGGTCGCGATTTTTGGTAATGGCTATAACGATACAGGATCGGGTCAAGCATCGTTATTTATTGTTGATATCGAAGCGGCATCAGTCGCAAAGGGTGTGTGGTCAACAGATAATTACAAAAAAATTAGCACTAACTCTGGCTCCCCAGATAATCCAAATGGCTTAGGAACACCATCCTTAGCCGATTTAGATGGCAATGGTACCGTTGACCGTGTTTATGCAGGTGATTTGAAGGGCCAGCTATGGGTATTTGACCTTAGGGGCTCGGCGAACTCGTGGTCTTTAGTTGATGCTAATCCACTCTTTACTACAATTGATAATAGGCCTATTACGGCAAAGCCAGCATTATCCTTTCACCCCACAGTTGGTAACAGTGAGTCTAATGAGCCCAATGTTATGGTGTTTTTTGGAAGTGGACAATACTTAACAGAAGCGGATATAACAGATACCTCGCTTAATCATTTTTATGGTGTTTGGGATAGCGGCAAGAGCAATTTTAACTTGACCTCTAACAGCCTTCAACAACAAACTTATGACACCTCATTTGAAGGAAGAGTATTGACCAATGATAGTGTTGATTACAACAACAGCAGTAAAGGTTGGTTTTTTACCTTGCCAGATTTGGGAGAGCGTTCTGTGACTAAAGCGGTCGTGCGTTTTGATGTCATCTTTTTTAACACATTTGTACCTAATGGATCGGCCTGTGCAGGCGGTGGTTATGGCTTTAAAATGGCGGTTGATTCTGCCACGGGCGGGGCATTAGGTAGCCCGGTATTTGATACGAATGGTGATGGTGTTGTTGATGATTTGGACTACACTTCAAATGGCAATAGCACTTCAACAATATCGGGTTTAGAGCAAGACGGTTATTTACCAGAGCCTGTATTCATTGAAAATTTATCCTTTACAGCGGACACAGCTATTAAGGTATCAAATCAACCCGAACGACAATCTGGGCGTTTATCTTGGCAGGAGCTTTTAAAATGAAATTATTAACATTACTCACTATATTATTGGTGCCTTTTATCACACAGGCTAAAGGCTTTCCTAGCTGGTATCCTACTGATGGCTTTAGAACAGGTAAGGTGGTCTCTATTACGCCAACCAATTTATCATTTGATGACGAATTTTACATCCTTAGTCCAACAGTCAAAATATCGACGTTAGCGCAGAAAAAAGCGGCGTTAAAAGACATAAAAAAAGGGGATAAAATTGGATTAAAAATGATTGAATTTAATGGTAAAATTTACGTCGATCATATTTATCAAATTTATGTTAACCCGAATGATATCGTTCGTTAAATTGCTCTGGAGATAATACGTTATGCCATATAAACAGTCAGGTTTCACTCTAATCGAGTTAATGATAACAGTTGC
>CAZORZ010000110.1:0-4985 GCA_964582255.1 uncultured Gammaproteobacteria bacterium
CGCGTTACAGATAGTGAAACTATGGACGTGGTAGAAATGGTGTTAGGTGGTTTGGTTAATAAACAAATTGTTAGCCTCATAAATCAGCATGGCGGACATGCGGTGGGCTTAACAGGAAAAGATGGTTGCTTAATTAATGCCAAGCCTTTGGATATAAAGCCTAAGAACATTCTCGTGAAAGATGAGGCTTTATACGATTTAGGTCATGTGGGTGAAGTGGTGAGTATCGACCCTTCAGTCGTCACCATGTTAGATAACAGTGGTTTTATTCCGGTTATTGCGCCCATTGGTGTGGGGGGGAATGGCGAGTCTTATAATATTAATGCCGATATTGTGGCAGGTAAGTTAGCGGCTGAATTAGGCGCAGAAAAACTTTTATTATTAACCAACACCTCTGGTATTTTAGACAAAGACGGCGAATTAGTGACGGGCATAGACGCGGATACCACAAAACAGCTTATCGCGGATAAAACCATCCATGGCGGCATGTTACCAAAGGTAGACTGTGCCTTGGACGCGGTTAATGCAGGGGTTAAAACCAGTCATATTATTGATGGTAGGGTTAAGCACTCGGTGTTGTTAGAGTTATTAACTAATTCTGGTGTTGGTACTTTGATTAAAGCTTAAGTCCAGATACTGATTTCAGGGCTTAAGCTAAAATGAATTTTTATTGGCGAGTTTTACGACGGGCTAAAGTCATACCAAAAATACCCAGCGCCATAAGAGGGATAATAGACGGCTCTGGAACGGCCGTTACATCACCCGAAATATCTAGATCATAAGTGCCGACACCTATACCATATCCTCAAGAAGATGTGACGCCGCTATCGTCGTCCTCAGTAATATAGTCCGCTGCATCTAAAGAGCCATTATCACTAAATAGAAACATGCAGGGGTCAAAATTATTAGTAAAAGTTTGGATTTGTAATAAGGAATTACTTGCAAGGCTAAAGAGTAGGTGTAACTAACAGAACCCCTCTAGTTGCTTCCCGTAATTGTATCAATAATAACTGCTTGAGATGTTAGAGGGGGGGCTAACAGTAAAGTAGCGATGATTAATGGTTTTTTCATAATGTATTTTCCTTGGGTAGTTTGCAATGTGTATTTTACAAATATTAAGAAAAAATATAAATTATTGATTTGTGTAAGTGTGTAGATGCAATAATATTACCTCTTATGCTGCTTTTTTTTGCACATAACAGATGGTTTTATGGGGTATTGATGGTTTTTGCTCGTTCTTCTAAGGCATCGATACGATCTTGTATGGGGGGATGAGATGAGAACAAAGCCATAATGCCGCCCTTATTGTTGATGCCAAATGCCGCCATTTGCTCTGGTAGGGCTTCAGGCTCTATTTGAGCAAGGCGTTTTAAGGCATTAATCATGTTTTGATGGCCTGCTAAATCAGCGCCACCAGTATCGGCGACAAATTCGCGTTTGCGCGAAAAATACATCACGATGGTGGATGCTAAAATGGATAAAATAACTTGAGCGATCATCACGGTAATAAAATAACCAATGCCATGTCCGCTCTGATTTTTCAAGATCACGCGATCAACAATATGGCCAATAATACGAGACAAGAACACTACAAAAGTATTTACCACGCCTTGAATCAATGCCAATGTGACCATATCACCGTTGGCGATGTGACTCATTTCATGGCCGACAACGGCTTCAATTTCACCCTGTGACATTTGGTCCAGCAGTCCTTGCGAAACAGCCATTAGTGACTTGTTCTTTGAGGCACCTGTGGCAAAGGCATTCATTGCTGATGAAGGGAATATAGCGACTTCGGGCATTTTAATGCCGACAATTTTAGCTTGTTTTTCCACCGTTTCGATGAGCCAGCGCTCCATGTTATTCGATGGGTTTTCGATCACCACCGCTCCGGTCATGCGTTTAGCCATCCACTTAGAGATGAGCAGTGAAATAATCGAGCCGCCAAAACCAATGACACCCGATAAAATAATCAATGCTTGAATATTAAGATCAGATCCATTTTCAGCCAAAATGCTATCAACACCTAACAGACGTAGTGTAATGCTGAGAACCGCCATAATGGCGATGTTAGTCATAATAAAGAGAAAAATACGGTTCATGCTACGTCCTGTTCGGGTGAATTAAGCGTTAAATATAACGCTGAGTAGAGTAAATTAATTATAAGGATGATAAAAATCGATTTTAATGGGTAACTGCATCGTATTTTTCGAAGTGTTTACGCACTTTAAATAGTTTGTATGCTTTTATCGAAACTAACAATAGGATAATTATTATTCCAGCAATAAGGACATAGCTTCATGATATTTCTTTTGTGTATTGCTAATCACATCTTCAGGCAATATAGGGCCGGGAGCTTGTTTGTTCCAGTCAAGAGTTTCGAGATAGTCACGTACATATTGTTTGTCAAAGCTAGGGGGGCTGATGCCTTGTTGGTATTGCTCTTGCGGCCAAAAGCGAGATGAATCAGGGGTTAATATTTCATCAATCAATACCAGTTCTTGGTTTTCGTCTAGGCCAAATTCAAATTTAGTGTCTGCAATGATAATGCCGCGCTCTAAGGCATATTCGGCAGCCATTTTATACAGCTGAATACTGGTGCGTTTAATTTGAAGGGCTAAGTCTTCGCCTAAAATTTCAACGGTATGCTGGTAATCGACATTCATGTCGTGGTCGCCCTGTTCTGCTTTTGTTGACGGTGTGTACAAAATCTCGGGTAATTTTTGAGCTTGTTCTAAACCACGCGGTAATTCTATGCCGCAAACAGCACCGGTGTTTTGGTAATCTTTCCAGCCTGAGCCAATTAAATAGCCTCGAACAATGGCCTCAACGGGAAGGGCGTTCATTTTTTTAACCACAATAGTACGACCCTCGAGCTGTTCAAATTCTTCGTCATTAGCGACATAATCTTTTAAATTAAAATCGGTTAAATGATTTTTGATGATGTGTGCTGATTTTTTAAACCAAAAGTTAGACACTTGGGTGAGCACCTTGCCTTTTTCAGGAATGGGGTCAGGCATGATGACATCAAAGGCAGACAACCGATCTGTAGTGACGATCATGATATGTTGCTCGTCAACTGTGTATATATCGCGTACTTTGCCGCGCACCAGTAATTCAAGATTTTTAAGGTTAGTGTCGTATACAGTGGTCATGGCTTTAAATTAGTTTAACAGAGCAAGCTATTTTAACCTTTACCATTACAAGGTACAATTGTCTGTTTCCCCTAATCCTTATTTCTAAATAATAATGTTTAGGTCTTAGTACAATAGAATTAATAGAAATGGAGAACTAAGGTGGATAAACCTTTAATTGGTGTTGTCATGGGCAGCGATAGTGATTGGCCTATAATGAATCACACTGCAACATGGCTTAATGAGTTTGGCGTGGAGTTTGAGGCTAAGGTAGTGTCAGCGCACAGAACGCCTGACTTATTGGTTGAATATGCCAAAACCGCACAACAACGTGGACTTAAAGCCATTATTGCAGGTGCAGGTGGGGCTGCTCACTTGCCAGGCATGTTGGCGGCTAATTGTACTATTCCTGTATTGGGCGTACCGATTCCGTCTGAACACTTAAAAGGGCAAGACTCTTTGTTGTCTATTGTGCAAATGCCAAAAGGTGTGCCTGTCGCGACGTTTGCCATTGGTAAGGCTGGCGCAATCAATGCGGCATTGTTTGCAATTTCATTGCTGGCTAATCATGACGACGAGTTAAATACGAAATTAGCCGAGTTTAGAGCCAGCCAAGAACAGGCGGTGCTAAATATGACGTTAGGGCCTATCACTGAATAAAATGACAGAATTAACAGCAATTTTGCCAGGTGAAACTCTGGGTATTTTAGGTGGTGGCCAGCTGGGTAGAATGTTTGTTACAGCGGCCCACACCTTAGGTTATGACGTGGTGGTGTTTGATCCAGATAGCAGCAGCCCAGCTGGGAAAATGGCAAACCAGCATATTTGTGCTGAGTATAATGATGAGCAGGCACTTGATGAATTGGCCTCTTTATGTGCGGTCATTACCATTGAATTTGAAAACATCCCTTTAAGCTGTATACGTTATTTAGAAAATAAGAGGGCGGTTTACCCTGCCTCTAATGCTATTGAGATTGCGCAAAACCGCTTTAAAGAAAAAACTTATATACGCAAAATAGGCTTGAAAACGGCAGATTTTCATGTGGTTGAGTCAATTAATGACTGTGATAATGCGCCGCTTTCTATTTTTCCGGCAATATTGAAAACAAATCAGCTCGGTTATGATGGCAAAGGGCAGGTGGTTTGTCTGGCGTATGGCGATTTAAAAGAGGCCTTCATGGCTCTTGGTCAAATCTCATGTGTGCTAGAGCATAAAATAGATTTAAAAACAGAAATTAGCGTCATTGTTTGCCGTGGTGTTGATGGCAAAAGCGATTTTTTCCCTGCGGCAGAAAACCAGCACGTTAATGGTGTTTTAGACACGTCGATTGTGCCTGCCAATATTCCTGAGCTTATTGTCAAGCGCGCGCAAAAACAAGCGCAAAAAGTAGCGGACGAACTGAATTATTGTGGCGTATTAGCTATAGAATTTTTTATCTCAGCTTCCGATGAATTATTGATAAATGAAATGGCGCCTCGACCGCATAATTCTGGGCATTACACTCTTGATGCTTGTGTGTCTTCTCAATTCGAACAGCAAGTCAGAATGATGAGTCAATTACCAGCAGGTAGTTGTCGGCTGTTATCGCCTGTGGTGATGTGGAATATTTTAGGTAATATTTGGCCGCAAGATGAACAGCCTGATTGGCCTTTTGTGTTACAGGATGGCATGAGCAAACTGCATCTGTATGGCAAAAAAGAAGCGCGAGACGGCCGCAAAATGGGGCATGTGAACATTTTATGCAAAGAAACCAGTCAAGGTATCTCAAAAAAAGAGTCATATATTAATTTTTTCGATAAAAATTAAATAACGATTGATAAACATATTTATGCTTAGCGCGCTAAGGGCGA
>CAZORZ010000111.1:0-4965 GCA_964582255.1 uncultured Gammaproteobacteria bacterium
TCAACAAAAAATCGGATGCCTAGTCAGCCGATGTCTCATAAAGAAAAAAATCAATTACCTTTGGCGTTACGTCTATTGCTCATCATTCTGGCCTCAAGCATCGCATTGGCTTTATCTTATGCTGTGCTATCCCTTCCTGAGCAAGCAGCAGGGCTTGGAGACTATAGTTCACAAAACATTGAAAAAAGTGGTGTGATTAATCCCGTCACGGCAGTGTTATTAAACTACCGAGCTTACGACACCTTTTTAGAGCTGGGTGTTTTATTGCTGGCATTGTTGGGCGTTTGGTCATTACGCAATAGCGTGATTGAAAAAGAAGCCCCTAAAAGCGCTATGTTAGACACCTTAACGCGCTCACTTATCCCGATATTCATTATAGTTGCTGGTTATTTGTTATGGGCTGGCGCCTATTTTCCTGGCGGCGCATTTCAAGCGGGTGCTATTTTAGCTGCGGCTGGTGTCTTGTTTTTATTGGCGGGTTGGCGTATTAACGCTCGGTTTTCAGGTTTAATTTTGCGCCTTGCTCTGGTATCAGGCCTTGTGGTGTTTGCGGTCGTTGGTGCTTTATTTATTTTAACAGGCAGGCAATTACTCGAATATCCTCCTGAATATGCAGGTCTATTTATTCTCTTAATAGAAACAGTGGCCACTCTCTCTATTGGTGTTTCACTAGCGGCATTATATTTGGGCGCTGATCCAGAGGAGAAAAACTCATAATGGAAACCAACTTTATCTATGCTTTAACGGGCGTGGCTTTATTTTCTTTGGGCTTGTATGCGCTCGTTGCTCACACTCATTTGCTACGAAAAATACTCGCCATCAATATCATGGGTAGCGGTGTATTTTTAGTGTTAGTCGCTCTAGCGGCTCGTACCCAAGGCGCAACCCCTGATCCAGTTCCTCACGCTATGGTCATCACTGGGATTGTGGTTGCCGTATCAGCCACAGCCTTAGCTCTGGCATTAATGGTTAGCGTGTTCAACGCGACTGGCTATGCTGATATTGATAAAGAGTCGACGGAATAAGCACTATGGCATTGATTGATATTCACTGGGTAGTGATACTCATTTTGCTGCCTATGCTGAGTGCAGTATTGTGCTTTTTATGGCCTCGAAAAGCATCGTTAATTGGATTCATAACCGCTATAGGGATGATTTTCACCACGCTAGGCTTAATTGCCCAAGTGTTACAGCAAGGTGCTATACGTTATGCGTTAGGGGGGTGGGACACGCCACTAGGAATAGAGTTGTATGTCGATGGCTTAAGCTTAGTGATGATTAGCATAACCACGCTGATTGGCATTGCTATTAGCATTTACTCTAGTGCCTATTTTAAAGTCGAAAAAGCCAAATATTTTTGGCCCTTATGGTTACTGCTTTGGTCTGCTTTAAATTCGTTGTTTCTTTCAGGCGACATTTTTAACCTTTATGTCACTCTAGAATTAGTAGGGCTGGCGGCAGTCGCATTGGTTGCCTTATCAGGTGGCGCTGACGCTTTAAAGTCAGCCATGCGCTATCTTTTTATCAGTTTACTAGGCTCATTGTTTTATCTAATGGGTGTCGCCTTGCTTTATCATGGCTATGGCACAGTAGACATCAGTCTTTTGTCGCAGCGAGTAGAGTCTTCTCCTATTGTGTGGGTAGCAATGGGGCTAATGATTTCTGGTTTATTACTCAAAACCGCTTTATTCCCCATGCACTTTTGGCTACCACCAGCACATTCTAGTGCGCCTGCTCCTGTCAGCGCCTTGTTGTCTGCACTGGTCGTTAAATCATCATTTTATATTTTATTACGCTTATGGCTTGAGGTGTTTCCAGTCGACAGCTTGCCTCAAGGTCAATTACTTGCTCAATTTATTGGGCTACTCGGTGCAGGCGCCATCATTTGGGGTGGGATTCAAGCATTACGTCAAACTCGTTTAAAACTACTGATTGCCTATTCTACCGTGGTGCAAATCGGCTACCTGTTTCTTGCTTTTCCACTCGCCAGTGTTTTGGGTTGGAAAGCAGCTCTTTATGTTGTTATTGCTCACGCAGTCGCAAAAACAGCCATGTTTATGGCGGCAGGGAATATTCTGTATTATCAAGGCCATGACCGTATCAAAGAGCTGGCTGGCACAGCTCAAAACTTACCCATTACATTAGCCGCATTTGGTTTGGCTGGGGTTAGCCTTATGGGGCTGCCGCCCAGTGGAGGCTTTATTGCTAAATGGCTCTATTTAGAAGCTGTTATCGTGTCTGGGCAATGGTGGTGGGGCATCCCTCTCGTCATAGGTGGCTTGCTCACAGCGGCTTATATTTTTAAAGTGATTGGTTTTGCTTTTATGCAAGCCGAAGCACCACAAGACTTTAAAGCAGTCCCCAAACGCATGCAATTGATAGCCTTGGTTCTTGCGACGGTCGCTATTATGTTAGGTTTTCTATCGCCTTTCGTTCTACCAATAATGGACATAGGCGCACCTTTTAATGGGGTTTCGTCATGAATTGGGATGCTTGGGTACCGCTGTTAGTCGTACTCAGCTCATTCGTTGTGGGTTTACTTATTTTTCCATTAGCCGAAAATAAAGTTAAAACCCGTACCGCATTAAACCTTGGTGGTGCGTTATTTAAATTAGCACTTGTCGGACTGATGCTTTGGGGCAGTTATAACGGACATTACTATGAAACTCGCCTACCTTTTTTACCCGGGCTTGATCTGGTACTACGAGCCGATGCGCTGTCTATGCTATTTGTCACCTTATCATCAGGGTTATGGCTACTAACCACTGTTTATGCGATTGGTTACTTTAAAGATACGCCGCATCGAAGCCGATTTTTTGGCTTTTTTAGCCTGTGTGTCACCGCGACTGTTGGCGTAGCTTTAGCAGGAAATTTAATCACCTTCCTATTGTTTTATGAGATGTTAACCCTCGCCGCATATCCTCTTATAGTGCATAAAGGGACTGATGCTGCGCGTAAAGCAGGGCGCACCTACCTTATATATACCTTAACCGGTGGTGCCTTAATGTTGGTTGGCACTATTTGGCTGTATACCATAACTGGCACATTAGAATTTACGTACCAAGGCTTTTTATCAACGGTCGATAGCTCGCACTATCCCGCACTGATTATCATCTTTGTTTTGTTAATTATCGGTTTGGGTGTTAAGGCAGCCCTGATCCCTTTTCATGGATGGCTGCCAGGATCAATGGTTGCACCAGCACCTGTGAGTGCACTATTACATGCAGTTGCGGTGGTAAAAGCAGGAGCATTTGGCATTATTCGTGTGCTTTATGACGTATTTGGCATTGAGTTTAGTGCCAGCCTAGGCTTAACATTACCTTTAGCCATCATAGCGGCCATTACGGTTCTTTATGGCTCGACACGGGCGTTATTTCAAGATGATTTAAAACGCCGCCTTGCCTTCTCAACTGTCAGCCAAGTCTCTTACATCATTCTCGGCATCACTATCGTTGGGCCTCTTGCCACCATTGGTGGCATGGTTCACTTAGTGCATCAAGGCGTGATGAAAATAACATTATTTTTCTGTGCTGGTATTTTTGCAGAAACCTTAGGCATTCATAAAATCAGCCAAATGCACGGTGTTGGTAGACGTATGCCCCTAACCATGGCTGCTTTTACCTTGGGTGCGCTGGGTATGATCGGCGTTCCACCATTAGCAGGCTTTATTAGTAAATGGTATTTGGCTCAAGGTGCCATCAATGTTGGACAAGATTGGGTTATCTTAGTGTTAATAGGCAGCAGCTTACTAAATGCCGCATACTTTTTACCTATTCTCTATGTCGCATGGTTTAAAGAACCGGTTGGTAATTGGCCGGCTGAACGCAGCTTTGGGCGCTATGAAACAGCTCTAGCATTGCTTATTCCGCCACTTATCACCGCTATTTTAGCAGTGTTACTGGGTCTATTAGCATCCATGCCTTTTAGCCCCTTAGAGTGGGCTCGATTTATTGCGTCTAAGGAGTACGCTCTGTGAGTTATACAATGAGTACTCTGTTATTTATTTTAGTGCCTGGGTTGCCCTTACTCTTGGCCCTTTACCTAATGTTTAAGCCTTTACACCGGGTTTCCTCCATTTTTGTCGCTTTGGCTGCTTTCCCTGCATTAATCACTTCTTTAATGATGCCGTCAGGCACACTGTTAGAGCTGCCATGGTTATTTTTTGGCAGCCTTATTGGGCTTGACCAAACGGCCAAAATATATTTACTATTTACCTCACTGTTGTGGCTCGTGGGCGCAACTTATAGCTTAGGGTACTTTGCTAATGGGCGTGAGAAAAACCATTTTTTCATTTGGTTTTTGCTCGCAATGGCGGGTAATTTTGGGGTCATTCTAGCTCAAGATATGGTGGTTTTTTACAACTTTTTTGCACTCATGAGTTTTGCCAGTTATGGCCTTGTTGTGCATACTCGCAGCTCTGAGGCACTGCGTGCAGGTCGCGTTTATATTTCATTGGTGGTCATAGGTGAGGTCGCTTTATTTGCCGCCTTTGCATTAGCCGCACAAGCCACGGGAAGTCATGATTTTGAATCTGTCCGTGCAGCCATTGCTGGTGCTGAATCTAGAGACCAAATCATCGCATTGGCACTGCTTGGCTTTGGTATAAAAGCAGGTGTCATCGGTCTGCATGTTTGGTTGCCATTAGCACATCCTGCAGCGCCCGTACCAGCCAGTGCGGTACTTTCTGGAGCGATGATTGCGGTCGGGCTTTTAGGCTGGTTACGAATTTTACCTGTTCGTGAAATCGCGCTACCTTTTTGGGGTGGTGCGATGATTATTGCAGGCTTATTTGCCATGTTTTACGCAGTATTAATTGGCTTAGTGCAAAGTAACCCTAAAACAGTCTTGGCGTACTCCAGTATCAGCAGTATGGGCATGATGACCATGTCGGTTGGCCTTGGCCTTGTTGCTCCAGAAAATTGGCCTTATATTTTATTGTTTATCTCGGTTTACATTTTGCATCACG
>CAZORZ010000112.1:0-4909 GCA_964582255.1 uncultured Gammaproteobacteria bacterium
TTTTTCAAACCTAATAACTTCACCGCATTTGCCATTTTGGGGGTAAATGTTGCCGGATCAGGGATGATGTCAAATTTTTGAAATGCAGGTACAAATTTTAACCGAGCAGTAACGCCATCCAAACCAGATCGCCCCGATTCACCCTTACCCAAATCAACAGTTTTGCCATCACTATTAATTTGCACGTCACCTTCACGAACATTAATGTACAGCCCTGGCTTTATTTCATCTTGCTCGACACAAATAAGTCGTCTTTCACTTCAACCTTATCAGGCCTTGGTGCGCCACCCATTGATCTAAATTGAACGGGAATATCGGGCAATAGAATAGGGGCACTAAAACCATTTCTTAAGAAGGCGGCCTTACCATTTTTTAATAAAATTGTGCCTGTAGAAAGCTGTATTTCAATCGTTCCACTCCACACCTTGGCATACATGCCATCGTTCTCTGCGGCATGTGCTGGCTTAACAAAAAAGCTTAAAAGTTTAGCTATGGGCGTATTATCAATAGCGTTGTAAGACGTATTACTACCAGAAACACACTCTCCTTCACACACTAAATCAAACCCGGTGCCACGTATGCCTATGGTTGCAGTTGGCGTGCCTACTCGAAATGATTGGCGATTTAATTGTCCAATAGCGCCAGTCACCAAGCGTAAACCACCCCGCAAAAAGCTAAAAAAAGCATTGTTTTCGGCTGGTTCTTTCGGCTTATATTGCTGCTCTTGTATTTTAAAAATACTGTTGGGGCTCATGGTGACACGCGTTTTGTCGTTAAAGGCTATCACTGCGAATGAATTCATTCGTGTTTGGATTTTATCGCGTTCATACACTGCAGCACCGACCGACAATGAATGGGATTGCCCCGCTTCATTTAATGCCGTTGCCGAACCTCTTAATAAGGCGATACGGCCTATGACAGCTGAAGCATCTTTCGCCTCTCCTTTAATTTTTTGATTTTCAGCATCACAGTCATCATCACATAACCGCGCATCAAATTCTGTACCCCTTATACCTATTGTTGCCACAGGTGTGTGCACTCTAAATGCTCTTGGGTTGCTTTTACTGATAGCACCCGTTATCGCTCTAAAGCCACCACGGATGAGCGAAAAAAATACATTCTCTTCATTTTTTTTTATGCTGACATTGTTGATTTGAAATTTAGTGTTGGGGCGCAGGGTCATTTTTGTACCATCAATAAACTTAATAATGGCGAAACCTCTTGTACCTGTATTTAAGACATCACCATTATGTAACGGCATATCTTTACCAATTAATTTGGGGAACTCTCCATCCGTGGAGCTGGTGAGTACACCACGCACGTATTGCACCTCACCCACTTCTTGAAGAGCCATAACTGATATTGGCATCAACGATATAACGATAGCGAGTACACGTGAGAAATTTAGTAACCCCTGATTCAGAAATGATTTTTTCATAAGCTGCTCTCCTTAAAACCGATACACTAAGCTCACATGAGCCTTTTTATCGTCTATTCGATTTATTGTGGTATCCAAACCACCTTCTTTGGTTATTTTTCCATAATCAGCATTTAAGCTAAGCTGTTGTTTCCATGACCACCTTAAACCTAAACCCACTGATGCAACATCTGCGTCTAAACCACTGTTACTAAGCGCATCGCTTTCTTTCAGTTTAATATTGGCGCTGTCGGCAAAAATCAACAAGCGCACTTGACTAATGGAGGGCATCCACAATTCTACTCGAATATTATGACCTTCATCTCCGTTAATCGATCGTTCTTCAAATCCCCTCAACGAGGCACTACCGCCCACACCAAATTGTTCCCCAGAAATCAAGCTATCTCCACTGCTTTGCCCCGTTAGACCTATATGCAGCAACCAATCCTGTTTAAAAAGATAATCATAGCTAAGATGATATCTAACAGCCTGCCATGAACTAGTCGCGTTATTATCCCTTGCATTCTTATAGGCTAAGTCTGTGTTATTAGCACCTGATTGAATGTTTGAAGACACACTTAAACCCCCAGAAACAATTGATTTAGCACCTCGATGACTAAAGTTATAAGCCAACTCTAAGGGCAAGCTTAGTACCTTAGTTGTGGTGTTTATTAGCGTATTATCAAATAACTTATAGGTGATGCCTATCGACCAGTTCTGATCAACTTTCGAAGAAGCAAACACCGATTGTGAATAAGTCATACCAAACACACTGCCTTTACCGGTTATCAAATTGTTATTCCCAACTTCACCCGTATTAGACTCGGAATCAGACACTAAAAAACTCAAACGAGAAGCATATTCATAAAATGGAATTTGATAGCTAACACCAAACTGTGTCGCGGTATCTGTATCTTTAGGTGCAGTGGTTACGGTTAAGGTCATCGAATGATCTAAATTAAACAGATTGCCATGCTGATACCCCAACGTCATGCGTACAGGCTCTGTAGCGTGGCCACCACTATTATCCAAAGACATAAAATATGTTTGAGGGTTTTTATCTATAACCTTAAGCTCAGCATCAATGGTATCTGGTTCTTCGCCTTCGTTAAATCGCAATACTATTGATTTTGAAGCATTGGTATTAGCCGCCTTTACTGATTGGGATACTTGAGTTGTATTTGGGGCTTCGCCTTCTTTTAAGGCTGGAATAGAGCGTTTAATATTGTCAGCATTGAAATGTTTATTGCCAGTGACTTCAATCGCGCCTATTCTAAACTGCACAATCTCTAAAATAACACTACCAGAAAATAGCTCTTGTGGTGGCAGGCTGACACGGTGAAAACTATAACCTTGTTTGCTCAGGGCTTGTTCCAAAGCATCTGCTGCTGCAGATAAACCCTCTAAACCATATTGATCGCCAATAAAGGGCGCTAAAACAGCATAGGCTTGCTGCCCCAAAGGGTTTTCACCAATAATATCGTATTTATCAACACTAAAACGAATATCATCTAATGCTGACTGCGCATAAATCTGGCTACTCATTAAAAAGTAACCCAGAAAAATCAATGCCGCTTTAATTTTTTTCATAATGCCATCTTTTCGTATCATCCAATAATAACAAGGCTGTTCTTATAATTAGTGAACAATATAGCAAAGAAAAAGCACTAAAATCAAAAAACAATTAAATTATCCCTGTGAATTAATTCCTTTTCAGCTACAAAACCAAGAAGACTCTCAATTTTGCTGCTCGGCTGCCCCATCAAAACCTGAGTTTCAATAGCTGAATAGTTAATGAGCCCATGCGCTAGTTTTTTACCCAATTCATCTTCGATAGACACCATATCACCGCGCTTAAACTCGCCTTCTGCCTTCATCACACCTATTGCCAGCAAACTTGCGCCAGAATGCACCAAAGCTTTTATCGCGCCCGCATCTAATACCACTTTGCCAGATACCAATAAATGACTGCCTAACCATTGTTTACGCGCTGCTGCCGTTTTTTGCCCTGCCTCAAGATAGCTCCCAATTGCCTCACCGTTGATAAGTCGCTCAATAACTGAATTTTCATTACCTGAAGCAATAATGGTGTCTGTCCCTGAGCGCGCAGCTTTTTGTGCTGCTAGAATTTTAGTGGTCATACCACCACTGCCTAAAGAGCTGCCACTTGGCCCAGCAAAAGACAATAAATCTGGGTCATTTGCATTCGCTTTTTGGATTAAATTCGCGTCTTTATTGGTTTGAGGATTACTATCAAACAAGCCTTGCTGATCTGTTAAAATGATAAGAATGTCTGCTTCTATTAAATTACAAACCAAGGCCGCCAGCGTATCGTTATCGCCAAAACGGATTTCTTCATTCGATACAGTGTCATTTTCATTGACGATAGGTATCACACCATAATTCAACAAAGCTCTCAAGGTTGAACGCGCATTTAAATAGCGCTTTCGATTAGCTAAATCTTCATGCGTCAAAAGCACTTGCGCACTGTGTAGCTGGTGCTTTTGAAAACAATCTTCATAGGATTGCACCAAACCAGTTTGACCAACTGCTGCAGCTGCTTGCAGCTCGTGCAATGTCGTTGGTCGCTGTTTCATCCCCATCCGACTAACACCTTCTGCAATAGCTCCAGACGACACTAAAACAACAGCATGACCCTGCTTGTGTAGGGCTGCTATTTGATCTGACCATGCACACAGTGATTCTTTATTTAATCCCTTGCCATGATCCGTAATCAGCGTGCTGCCAATTTTTATGACTATTTTTTTGCTACTTTTATTAGTTGTCGCCATTTTCTTTGCTAGCGTCTATCGATTCCATAATATCAAAGCATAGCTGCTTTACGCCTTGTTTATTAATGCCACTGATTTTATAAATAGGGCCTTGCCAATCTAAGCCTTTAATAATCTCATCACACAGTGCGTCTTGCTCTTCTTGTGGCACTAAGTCTAATTTATTAAGCACCAACCAACGTGGCTTATCAATCAGCTCTTGGTCGTATTTTTGCAGTTCATGGAGGATTTTTTTAGCGCCATCAATTGGCTCAAAATCACCTTCTAAAGGTTTTATATCAACAATATGCAACAACAAATGGGTGCGCTGTAAATGCTTTAAAAATTTATGCCCCAGCCCCGCACCATCTGCAGCACCTTCAATTAAACCAGGGATATCAGCAATAACGAAGCTTTTATAGGGTGCGGTACTGACCACCCCTAAATTTTGAAACAAGGTGGTAAATGGATAATCAGCTACTTTAGGTTTCGCTGATGAGACCGAACGGATAAAGGTCGATTTTCCTGCATTAGGTAAGCCCAACAAACCCACATCAGCCATAACTTTAAGCTCTAGCTTAACGTCAAATTGCTCACCAATAGAACCCAATGAAAACTGCCTTGGAGCACGGTTGGTCGAGCTTTTGTAACGCGCATTGCCTAAACCATGAAAGCCGCCTCGCGCCACTAATACTGGCTCATTATCCGATTCAATATCAGT
>CAZORZ010000113.1:0-4782 GCA_964582255.1 uncultured Gammaproteobacteria bacterium
TTTGCAAGTTCTCTACGAGATGGCATGGCAATTTTCCTCTGTAATGTTAATTTATTAACTCCACAATATTGAGTTAATAATAAAATAATCAATAGCTTAGAATGTTATTTTGGCAAAAAAGCCAACTAAGCATATAAAATAAAGCGCAGTATTCTCTCTCAAAAGGCTATTTTCGGCAAGCCATATTGCTAATTCGGGTATCTAAAAAAACTATCGGCAAGTTTATTTTTAACATTTAGGTTATTTTAAAAACTTAAAAAACTGCTATGCTTTATTTTTTACAACCGAAAGAAGCATGGCTAACTCTCACCTATTTACCTCAGAATCAGTCTCTGAAGGCCACCCAGATAAATTGTGCGATGCCATTTCTGATGCCATTTTAGATGCTGTTTTAACGCAAGACATTCATGCCCGTGTGGCCTGTGAAACCATGGCTAAAACTGGCATGATTATTTTAGCAGGTGAATTAACCACAAGCGCTAATGTTGATTTTGAAGCCATTGTACGCAAAACAGTGTTAGAAATTGGCTATAACAGTTCAGAGATTGGCTTTGATGGCGCAACTTGCGCTGTCATGAATGCGCTTGGTCAGCAATCACCAGATATAGCCCAAGGGGTTGATCGACAAACAGACGAAGATCAAGGCGCTGGCGACCAAGGTTTAATGTTTGGTTATGCCACCAATGAAACCAATAGCTTGATGCCTGCCCCCATCACCTACGCGCACCAATTAGTAAAAAAACAAGCCGAATGCCGTAAAAATGGCAGCTTAGCTTGGTTACGCCCAGACGCCAAAAGCCAAGTAACCTTTCATTATGAAGACGGCAAACCTACTGGCATTGATGCCGTTGTTTTATCAACCCAACACGACCCTGATATCAGCCTTACTGATTTACAAGAAGCGGTCATGGAAGAAATTATAAAACCAGTGCTACCTGCTCATTGGATTAACAAAAACACCTTGTTTCACATTAACCCAACAGGTCAATTTATCATCGGCGGCCCCGTCGGAGATGCTGGCCTAACGGGGCGTAAAATCATCGTTGATACCTATGGCGGTATGGCTCGCCATGGTGGTGGCGCTTTTTCAGGCAAAGACCCCTCTAAAGTAGACCGCTCAGCAGCTTATGCTGGACGTTATGTCGCTAAAAACATTGTTGCCGCAGGATTAGCCGATCGTTGCGAGATACAAATAAGCTATGCCATTGGTGTTGCCAAACCAACCTCCATCAGCCTAGAGACTTTTGGCACCAACCACGTCAACAATCAACTCATTGTAGATTTGGTTCATGAACATTTTGATTTACGTCCTTATGGCATCGTGAAAAGCCTGAATCTATTAAGACCTATCTATAGAGACACTGCCGCTTATGGCCATTTTGGCCGTGAAGAAATTGATTTCACTTGGGAAAACACAGATAAGGCTGAGCTGCTTAAAAAAGAAGCGGGGCTTTGATGAGGTACCACCTAAATCCTGTAAGGGCTTGCCAATCAAATCGGCAATTAAAACGGCACTGAAATTCAGCTAAATAAGGGCAAAAAAAGTAAGGTGTTACCCCTAAGAGACTATAACGGTTCTATTTTCCCAGCAAGTCGGCTTGAAATTTAAACTAAAGCGCGCCTTCTCATATTGTTGCCCCGTTATAATACGCAATGACACCGCGATAAATCTATTCGGCTACTCATATTATTTATTCAAATACCTTTTCAACGAACCTTAAAATTGAAAAATTCTGCCTAAGATTCAATCTCTAAATTACTTTGCTCGACGAGCTTTTGTGGTAACTCTTTTTGTACCGCAACACCGAGCTTTTCAAAATCCTTCACTTGCTTGACCAAGTTACCTTTGCCATGCACAAATTGTTTCATGGTTTGATCCCATGTCTCTTTGCTTTTATCTAACTGGCTCCCTAGTTTGTCGAGTCCGTCTAAAATACTGGCTAATTTACTAAAAATCTTACCTGCGCTGTCTGCGAGTTTTGCCGAATGTTTATTTTGATCTTCAAAACGCCAAAGCTGGCGCACAATATTTAAACTGGTCAGCAAAGTAGTTGGCGTGGCAATTAAAATCTTTTGATCAATCGCTTGCTGAAACAGGCTTTCATCTGCTTTAACCGCCTCAACAAATGCTGATTCAATTGGGATAAACATAAACACCATGTCGGGTGAGTTTAAGCCGGGTAAATCAAAATAGTTTTTATCTGACAGCTCTTTGATGCGTGCGCTTACTGCCGCAACATGCTCTTTAATAGCTATTTCTCGGATTAATTCATCATCTGAATTAACAAAGCGAGTATAGGCATTAAGTGATACTTTAGAATCAATAACGAGGTGTTTTTCATCGGGCAAATAAACCACAACATCAGGCAATTGTCTGCCATCATCCGTATTAAAGTTTTGCTGCCTTTTAAAGTCTTTACCATCAATTAAGCCAGAGCGATCGAGCACATTTTCTAGAATTAGCTCCCCCCAATTACCTTGGGTTTTCTTTTGTCCTTTAAGTGCCGTGGTGAGCTCTTCTGCTTTTAAAGTAATGTCTTTATTAAGCTCTTGCAAATTATTTAGTTCTGCCTTTAATTCGGCTCTTTGCTTTAAATCTTGGGTGTGAATTTCTTCAACTTTAGTCTTAAAATCAGTCACCTGCTGTTTAAAAGGCTTCAAGAATAAGCTCATATCACTTAGCCCTTTTTCCTTAAATTCTTGCTGACTGGATTTTAAAATCTCGTTCGCTAAGCCTTCAAACTCCTTTTTCAGCATCGTCCTATTTTTTTCTAATTGCTCCAGTTTTTCATTGCTATGCTGCTGCTCTTTTTCAAACGCGACTGCTAATGTTGCTAATTCGGTATCTAATACATTTTTAGCGCTCTGCACTTGAGCTAATTGCTGTTGACTCTTTTGATTCGCCTGCTCTACTTGAGTTAAGTTATGCTGTACCGCTATCAACTGCTGATTCAGTTCTGAATTTTGGATTTTTTCGTGGGTTAGTGATTGGTTTTGCAATTCATTCGCTTCATTTAAGGCGCTTAAATCTTGCTCTGATTCTTTTTGAGCATCAGATACATGCTTTAATTGCTGTTGCAATAAGGCATGGTCAGTTTTTAATGTATGAAATTGCGTCTCACTTTGCTTCAACCTTTCAGCCGCTAATTTCTCTTTTAGCAGTAATTTAATAACCGCAATAAGCAATAGGACGATGACAATAATCAACGCATAGGGGTACTGAATATGAAATTCAGTCAGATATGTCGGCATATATAACTCAATAGTTGTTCATTTTCGCTAATGGTACAGGTTTTAAAAAGTAATAACCTTGCCCATAATTAAAATCAAACTCTTTTAGCGCAGCCCCTTATAAGAGGCTGTGCCAAAAATGACCGCTTTTCACCTTGTTGTTATACTGTCGCAACGAATTCAACTTTATTACCCAATGAAATTAAAAATAATTGATAAAAAACGCTATAGAAAGCATCTAAACCGTGTATTTTTAGGCATGGCTATCGGTGCATTAACGACCAGCATTCCATTATCCACCCTATTGATTTTTTTATTCAGTGAGCCTGGTGGTGCGAATTTCATCTATAATTTTTTAGGTGCAGTTATGTCACTGGCACTGATTATTTTCATCTTAATAAAGATAAAACACCATCCTTACATGCTCGAAGTCGCTTATATTTGGGATTTAAAACAACAACTGAACCGCATTTATAGAGCACAAAAAGCCATAGATAAGGCGGCAGACGAAGGCAACAAAGAAGCACTCATTATTTTAAATTTTCAGTGTCGTGGTTCAATACAATTGTATGAGTTAGATGACAACCTCATTACAATAGATGACTTAACATTAGAATTAGCCGGAAACGATGCCCTTTTAGACCAGCTTGGCATTACGACTGGGAGCGACTTGTTCGAACCTAGCTTATTAAAGCAGTTTCGCTAATAGCGCCTTAATATTTTATCTTTATTTTGAACATACTCAACTTTTTGCACTCTAGCTTTATACATTTTTAATAAAGTTATCAATATGAAATCACGCCGCCATTTTATACAAAAAAGCCTTGTTACTCTTGGCTGAATTTCGTTTCCATCACTTAAACCTGCATTAGCTGCACCAAACCGTTATGGCATTGTTGGCCATCCTGCGCCAGAATTAAGAGTCGATTACTGGATTGATGATAAAGGGGAAAAAACGCAATTCAAACTCTCCGATCATTCGGGGAAATGGGTGTTTTTAAAGTGCTTTCAAAGCTGGTGTCCAGGCTGTCATTCGCATGGACTACCTGCCGTTAAAAAAATATCCGAGGCTAGCTGATAATCCTCACGTTGTGTTTGCAGGCATTCAAACGGTATTTGAAGGCAGTTGGGTAAACACTCAGAAAAAAGTGCGTAAAACTCAATTACAATATGACCTTAAAATGCCCATGGGGCATGACCCAGGTGAAGAAAGATCATTCACAATGGTAGACTATCGCACAGGTGGAACGCCTTGGATGATTTTAATTAATCCTGAAGGCATTGTGGTATTTAACGATTTCAGTATCAATGCAGATAAAGCGATTGAATTTTTAAATGCTCAAACGGTTTCTTAAAAGCCAGCTAAATTTAGGTACAACTGATTGCTTTTTAAGCTATTGAATGTGCATTCAGCCAGTGATGGGAATTCAATAGCTTTTTTATTTCCGCCACTAAGCTTGGATGCTCAAACTGCTTCCCAGATAAGTTAATACGTACAAAAAAATAATCGATAGCCAGTGCTGATACTTCACTCCAATCATTCAATCCCTG
>CAZORZ010000114.1:0-4776 GCA_964582255.1 uncultured Gammaproteobacteria bacterium
ACCAGCCACGATTTGAGGTCATTAATTCATTGTTATCTGAAGAAGCCGTGCTCGGCTTTGAATATGGTTATGCGTCGACAGACCCTGACTCTTTAGTGATTTGGGAGGCGCAATTTGGTGATTTTGCCAATGGAGCTCAAGTTGTTATAGATCAATTTATCAGTTCGGGCGAAGTGAAATGGGGGCGTAAAAATGGTTTAGTCATGTTATTACCGCATGGCTATGAAGGACAAGGTCCAGAACATTCATCCGCACGTTTAGAGCGTTATTTACAATTATGTGCACAAAACAATATGCGCGTGGTTATGCCAACATCGCCAGCGCAAATTTACCATTTGTTACGCAGCCAAATGGTGAATAATGACCGTAAGCCATTAATTGTTATGAGTCCTAAAAGCTTGCTACGTCACCCTGCAGCCGTCTCTTCTATGGCAGAGCTAACCGATGGTGTGTTTAATCCAGTGTTAGCTGAAAAAACTGATTTAGATAAAGCCAAAGTCGATCGAGTGATTATTTGTACGGGCAAAATCTATTACAAATTAATGGAAGTTCGCCAGCAAAAATACTCATTAACCACAGCCATTATTCGTTTAGAGCAGCTATACCCAATACCAACGGATGACTTAACACAGCAATTAGCGCTGTATCCAAATGCCGAAACAGTGGTGTGGTGTCAAGACGAACCTAAAAACCAAGGTGCTTGGTTGACAGTTCATTCTGATTTGTATCAATTAGCCCATGGTAAGCCACTAATTTATGCTGGAAGAGAAGCGTCAGCTTCGCCAGCGGTAGGTTATATGGGCTTTCATCAAGAACAAGAAAATCAATTAGTGATGGATGCTTTTGAATCGCAGTCACTGTTTAATCATTAGGGGAATAGCATGACAACTGAAATAACAGTACCTGTTTTGCCAGAATCAGTCACCGAAGGAACATTAGGTGCATGGCATAAAAAAGAAGGTGATTTAATTCAACGAGATGACCATTTGGTCGACTTGGAAACGGATAAGGTGGTGTTGGAAATTGTCGCATTACAAGCAGGTAAATTAACAAGCATCAATTGTGTTGAAGGTGATATTGTAACTAATCATCAAGTGTTAGGTATAATTTCAGAAGCTTCAGAAGCTTCAGAGGCAGATATTAAGCCGCAAAAAGTATCTAAATCGAGCCAAGCTAGCGTTGGTCCAGCTGCACGAAAGTTAATGCATCAACACGATCTTAAAGAAGAGTTAATTGCAGGCACAGGGCATAAAGGAGCCATTACAAAACAAGATGTAGATGACTATTTACAGCAACGTAATACTGAACAAAAAACTGAAAAACCAGTGCCTGAAACGTCTTCAACAGTGAGCAAAGAGCAAAGAGTGCCGATGAGTCGTTTACGCCGCAGTATCGCGAAACGTTTAAAAGAAGCACAAAATTCGGCAGCATTGTTAACAACATTTAATGAAGTTGACCTTCAGCCGATGAAGGAGTTACGTGCTAAGTATAAAGATTCATTTGAAAGCACTCACGAAGTAAAGCTGGGCATGATGTCATTTTTTACTAAAGCTGTTATCGAGGGTTTAAAGCGGTTTCCTATCATGAACGCGTCTATTGATGAACCGGATATCGTTTATCACGATTATTATGATATTGGTATAGCAGTCAGCTCTGAAAGGGGTTTAGTGGTACCTATTTTAAGAGATGCAGAGCAACTCAGCTATGCAGGGATTGAAAAAAGCATTCGGGTTTTAGCGGCAAAAGCTCGCGATGGTAAGCTCAGTATGGATGATTTAACGGGTGGGACTTTTAGTATTACCAATGGTGGCGTGTTTGGTTCGATGCTTTCAACACCCATATTAAATCCACCTCAAAGTGCTATTTTGGGCATGCACACGATTACAGATCGACCCGTTGTAAGAAATGGAGAAATAGTGATTAGACCCATGATGTATTTAGCCGTTACTTATGATCATCGTATTATTGATGGTAAAGATGCTGTGCAATTTTTAAGTACGGTTAAAGAATGTATCGAAGACCCCGCTAAAATTTTATTGAATATTTAAGGCTCAATTAGTTTTACAAGAAAAATGTTAAAAGCCATCTATAATCGCTTAAACTGAAAATCAAACGGAGAAGAAATGAATTTTAAAAAATTAGCTTTATTAACGACAATCATGTTGAGTCCTTTAAGTGTTCAAGCTTATGAGATTGGTGTGGGTGTCAAAGCAGGTACTGCTGGAACGGGCATTGATTTGAGTGTGGCTATAACGAATAAGGTAAACGTGCGTTTTACAACCACGAGTAATGATTTTGGTGATAGCAGTGAAAATTTTAATATAAATGAAACGGGTGCAAATGCAACTATTGCAGAGTTTAATACTACCTTAACTGCTGATTTTGGCGCCACAGGTATTCTTGTCGATTGGTATGTATTTGATGGCACATTCCATCTGACAGCTGGAATGATGAAGAATGATTCTGCTTTTAAAATGAGCGGAAATATTGTTGGTAATACAGTCACATTTAATGGTAATTCTTATAATGTGGCTACTGATTTTGTTGGTGGCTCTAGTGCTATCACCGGTGAAATAGCTCTAGGCGATTCTTATGAGCCATATGTGGGTGTTGGTTGGGGAAGAAAGGCTGGCACTGAACCTGGCTTGTCTCTTTCTGTTGAAATTGGCGTTATGATGTTGTCACCTTCAGTAAACCTAGTTGCGCCGACGTTAGTGAATGCCGGTAATCAATCTACAATTGATAATGACGTAAATCAAGCCGAGTCATCTGCTGCGGCTGAATTATCAGACCTTAAGATCTGGCCAGTACTTTCAGTAGGCCTTAATTACGCTTTCTGATTGACATTAAGATATGCTAATATAGCGGCTGAGTCATTGTTGGCTCAGCCGTTTTTGTTTTTACATTATTAATTGAAAAAGCTATTTTTAGGTGAAAAAATGTCTGATCGTATGGTTTCTTGTGTTGTGTTAAATTCTGAAGCTCCTGCTTTAAATAAAGTCCCTTATCCTGGTGAGTTAGGTAAGCGGATTTTTAATGAAGTGTCTGAGGAAGGTTGGGCCAAGTGGATTGAAAACCAAACCATGATTATAAATGAAAATGGCCTATCAACAGTCGACCCTAGCAGTTTAAAAATGCTTGAAGATCACATGAAAGGGTTTTTGTTTAAAGAAGGTGATATGGCAAACAAGCCTTTTCAGCCGCCAGCGGCTAAAAAGTAACGCTTAGAAGCTCTTTTAACTAAGAATCCTCAATCACCCAAACCTCTTGGGTGATGAATTTCAGCTGCTCATACGCTGTTTTTAAAGCCAGATGGGTCTCTTCAAAACTATCACTTAAGGCGAAGATAAAACCTAGATAGCTGTTGCCTTCGGGTAATGGAACCAGCTCATATCCTGGTTGAATATGAATTTCTATATCTTTTATATGCCTTACCTTATTGGCTGCTAACAAGCCTTCAACACGTTTTAATATACCTTTATTAGTGATGGGAATCATCAGTACGCCTGGGTAGTGTTTATTTGATTCAAATGTCACAACCTCTTTGCATAAAAGCCTTAAAATCAATTCTTCTAATTTTATTCCTAAAGAGTATTCAAGCAATTGCGCGCATTGTCCGCCAATGGTGCGAGATGCCATTTCGATTAGAAACACACCGTCTTTAGTTATGCGCGCTTCAGCATGAATGGGGCCAAAACTTAGACCATAAGCCTGACAACAACGTGTGACTTCTTCAATAATAGCGTGCTGTATTGCTTCAGGGTGTTGGCTAGGCGTTATGTAATAGCTTTCTTCAAAATAGGGGCCTTCTAACGGTTCGGGTTTATCAAATAATGCTAATAATTGAAACTTATCATGGTCAATAAAGCCATCTATGGCAATTTCATAACCGTCTAAATAGCTTTCAACTAAAATATGGTGTTGCTCATATTCAGAATAGGTGTCATCAATAATTATGCTGAATAAGCGATTGCACTTAGTCTCAAAGTCACTGGCCTGATTGACTCTCATGACGCCTTTACTGCCTGACAGCATTAACGGCTTAATGATGAGGGGGTAACTGAGTTGGTCTTTTACGGCGGAAATTTCACTACGGCTTAAAATATTGAAATCAGGCGCGTTACAGCCATGTAAAGCCAAAGCTTTGCGTGCTAAGTCTTTTCTGTAGGTGAGCTGAGCGGCTTTAAGCTGATTATGAGGTAACTTTAAATGCTCTGCAATTTTACTACTGAGCGGTGCGCATAAATCATCGGTCGATAATACGGCAGAGACATTAAGTGTCGAAATGGCTTGTGAGACGGTAATAAAAGCAGCATTAAGTTGTTTGAAATTAACAATAATGCCATTAGCGATAGCAGGCACTAATGAATGTTTACTGTCCGACACGATGATAAGTCGATAATTTAACTTGGCAGCAGCTTTTATGTATTGGCTAACGCGGTAACTGCGTGAGGGGCAGACTAAAACCACAAACCCCGAAAAGTCGGGGTTTGTAGGTAAAGCATAAGGGGTGTTTTTAGTAACTATCCGCAACCGCCGCCTGATGAACCGCAAGCACCACAAGCACCAGAACCACCCGTTGATTGAAAAACATTGTTAAACACAAAACGCTCGCGCCCAACTTCTTTAATATAATCAATTTGTGCACCACGTAAATAATGCAGAGCAACAACGTCAACAAATACCTTAAAGGTGTCAAAATGTATGGTTGTATCAAATTCTGTTGCTTCGTCAGTAAAGGTCATGCCATAAGTCATGCCGCCACAGCCGCCGCCG
>CAZORZ010000115.1:0-4774 GCA_964582255.1 uncultured Gammaproteobacteria bacterium
ATAAACAAAAACTTGGTTCCCTCCTTTTGCTTATAGTCTATTTATTTTTTTTTGCGCACTTATTTTTAGCGTTACACTTTGTTACATATCGTTACCTTTTAGAAAAGCTTGTCACCTTTTATTTCCTTATAATTTTTCTTGTCGAATCAACTCATGATTCTTAATTACTTCAGGAAAAAATTATGAAAACATCTTCAAAAATTATTATTACAGTTCTTACTTTAGGCATGGCAGGTGGAGCATTTGCTTACAGTCTAAACAAATTCAATCATATGTCTATGCATGACAAGGCTGGCATGATGAGCGAGCGAGTCACTTCTAAGCTAGACCTTAACCAAGATCAACAACAAAAATTAAGTGCAATGAGCGATCGCATGATAACTCTGATGCAACAAGCTAAAAAACAAACTGGAAATCATAAAACAATGATTAAAGACTTGATTAATGATAAGCCCTTCGATCAAGCAGCCTTACTTGAAAAAATTAACGCCAAAACATCTCTTGTGAATGGCCATGCTCCAGAAATGGTGACCCTGTTAGCCAGTTTTGTAGATTCTTTAAACTCAACGCAAAAAGCAGAACTTAAAGAAATGATTGCAGATAAAATGGATCAACATGGAAAGGGTCATGGAAAAGGTCATGGAAAAGGTCATGGTAAGCAATTTGGCAATAAGCATTAATTTAATTATAGAGGTTTTTGCTGGCACTCTTTGAGCGCCAGCTTTACAATTAATTATGACTAAAATATTACTCATTGATGATGATGAGCTTCTGGCTAAACCTTTAGCGCTGTTTTTCAATCAATACCAACTTGAATTAAATAACCAAACACACCCCCTTAAAGCCATTCAACAGCTAAAAAATCAAGCTTATGATTTTGTCATTTTAGATGTCATGCTGCCTGAAATTGATGGATTCGAAACGTGCAGGCGTATTCGTGCTTTTTCTCAAATCCCTATTATTATGCTCACCGCTCGTGGTGAAGTCATGGATCGAGTGGTTGGTTTAGAAATGGGTGCAGATGATTATTTGCCAAAGCCCTTCGAACCCCGTGAGTTGGTGGCTAGAATTCAAAGCATTTTAAAAAGAACCTCAGCTAAGGAAAAGCCATCTTTACTACAATTTAACGGGCTTAAAATAGACCTTATTAGCCAACAAGTGACGCTCAACACCCAATTTATAGACTTAACATCGGCTGAATTTAGCTTGTTATATTTATTAGCCAGCAATCCGCAAAAGGTTTTTTCTAGGGATGAAATAATGGCAGAGCTTAATGGTATTGATGCGGATGTTTTTAGTCGTGCCATTGATGTTTTGATTAGCCGTTTACGCGCAAAACTAAAGCCTTGCGACTTTATTAAAACCCTGCGTTCTCGTGGTTACCAATTTACGCCGTTAAATTTATAACTCATATTTTATTATGTTCAAAAATGTCCGCCAATCTTTAGTTACCCGCCTAATGCTCTATTTTATTTTAGTGGGTTTTATTTTAGTGGCGCTATTTACTATTAACATTGCTTTTGGGCTAAAAGTCCATTTTAAAAATGAAGTGTTACCCAATATTGCTCAATATTTAATTTATATTAAAGATGACATTGGTTCACCGCCCGATTTAGTAAAGGCCAAGCAACTAAGCCAAGACCTTTCTCTAAAAATTCATATCAAAAGCCCAGAGATCAATTGGCACTCTAGTGATGCCATGTTAAACATTCAGCAATTAGACTTTGAAGTCGCATCTGCACCCTACCATCAGTTTAAAATTGCTCATCGTCATAAACATAATTTTGTATTGTTGGAAGAGGGGCAATATCGCTATTATTTTTCCGTAGAACGATTTTCTGGCTCAGGCTCGTCAACACGATATATTGCACTTGTTACCGTAGTTCTCGTTTTTTTACTTCTATTATTTTTTGCCATTCGGCACAGTTTAAAGCCACTAAATATTATTTCTCGAGGCGTTAAAGACATAGCAACAGGGAATTTAAACTCTAACATTCAAGTAACCAATAGTTTTGAATTTGAGCAACTCGCCAGCGGCATTAATGCTATGTCCAGTGAGATAAAGACAATGCTTGAAGCAAAACAGCAATTATTGCTCGCCATCAGCCATGAACTACGTTCGCCAATGACCCGCGCTCAAGTCAATTTAGCGCTTTTGCCAGAAGATGATATTCAACAAGCGTTAAAGCATGATTTACTCGAAATGGAACAACTAATTGCTTTAATTTTAGAGTCGCAGCGTTTAAATCAAACTCACGCAGCATTAAATAAAACGAATTTTAGCCTTGATGGCCTTATTATAGAGACGATAAACAGCTATTTTCAATCCGAAATAATCCAGCTTAGTTTAACGCCCACCACCATTTATGCGGATAAAACACGCTTGGTTTTGCTCATTAAAAATCTCATTGATAACGCATTAAAATATTCTAACTACCAACAACAAGCACCGCATATCTCTCTTCATAAAGACGATAAACAGATTGTGTGTGTGATTAAAGACTATGGCATAGGCATGAAGCCTGAACATTTAAACAAAATAACGCATGCTTTTTACCGAGTCGATCAAGCAAGGCAGCGTACAACAGGGGGATTTGGTTTAGGGCTTTATTTATCTCAGCTTATTGTAAAGGCTCATAATGGCTGTTTGAGCTTTCAATCAATAGAAGATGAAGGCACGATAGCAACCGTTAAAATTCCTTTAGATCAGGCATAAGCAAGGGCTGTATAGCAGACTGGATGGATTTAAACGTGTTGGCGTATTTAGCTTCTTGCTGAGCCAATAACTGCTTCATCGCTACCCGTTGTGTGGGCGCACCAAAACAGGCGGGGCAATTATCTTTAATCACTGGCAACTTTGCATCCATAGCAAATTTTGCCAAGTCTTTTTCTCGCACATAAACAAAAGGACGAATCACTCTTAAATCACCTTCATCAATAACATAATTGCCTTTCATTGTTTTAAGTTGCCCACCATGAAAAGCAGACATTAAAAAGCTTTCTGCTAAATCATCAAGATGTTGACCCAAAGCAACAACATTATAACCATGCTCACGAGCTGTTTTGTACATCAATCCACGCCGCATACGTGAGCAAAATGCACAAAAAGAGTCCTTTAACATATGCTTTTGCGCCAAATCTACAATTGGCTCAGACACATAGTGATAAGCAACACCTAAGCTTGGAATGTAGTCTTTTAAACACGATGGATCAAAATCATCACTTTGTGGATCAACGGTCATCGCACCTACGTTAAAATTAATGGGCGCATGTTTTTTAAAATGCAGCAGGCTGTGCAATAAACTTAACGAATCTTTGCCACCAGAAACAGCCACTAAAATTCGATCGCCTTCATTTATCATCGAAAATTCAGCTATCGCTTTTCCAGCAGGGCTTAATATTTTTTTTGGTGGTGTCATGTGCATACCGATATGCTATAGGAAAATTATGACTACGTGCTAGATTTTAAATGTAAATAATCATTTCTCTGACTGTTGATCTTCAATTTTTTGCTTCCATTTATAGAGTTTACTTGTTCCTATATCCAGTGATTTTGTAACTTCTGGCTTGATCCATTAAAAACACCTCATTAATCTCTTCAACCCTATTTATACCCGAACATTACTAATTCTCGGGCATAGGATGTTGTATGATATTGCAATGAGCGAAAACAACGTCACCCCTATCCGCAACCCTAAAGTCTTTTTTACCTGTTCATCTGTTTATGTTCGACTGTGTTTGTTCTTGGCATCGCCCGAACAATTACCTGCAAATGTGCTCTGTGCTATCAAAGCCGTTATTATCTACAGCGCGATTAATATCATCTTACTTGATTCCCATACCTCTGCGTTTGAAGTCATCGTTAAAATTGTTTTCGAAATTAGCCTATTGGCAGGCATTGTGTTTTACGGCCTAAAAATTGCCAAAAAACCTGAACGCTTTTTACAAACGATGTCTGCACTTATTGGGGTCGGCATGATCATCAGCCTAATCAGCACACCGCTGTATTTATTAATCACTCCCGAATTTAAACACACTCAAGAAATCAGCCAAGCTGTTATCAACATCACGCTGATTTTATTAGTGTGGAATCTATCGATCATTTCATTTATTTTTAAACGCAGTTTCGACATCAGCACATTTAATGCAGCACTGATTTCTTTTACTTATCTGTTTTTATTTCAAGTATTAATATCTGCCTCTTTTGGTAGCGCAACATGAAAATTTATATCTTAGGTATTTGCGGCACCTTTATGGCTGGTATCGCTTTAATTGCTCGCGAACAAGGCCATCAAGTCTCAGGTTCAGATGCGAATGTTTATCCCCCAATGAGCACTCAGCTTGAACAAGCAGGTATCACGCTTTACGAGGGTTATCATGCAGACAATTTAGACCAAAGTGCCGATGTATTTATTGTTGGCAATGCTATTTCACGTGGCAATGAGCAGATCGAAACCATTCTTGATAGAAACCTGAATTATATCTCAGCTCCACAATGGCTCTATGAAAACGTACTAAAAGACCGTTGGGTTTTAGCGGTAGCAGGCACTCATGGAAAAACCACTACAAGTAGTATGTTGGCGTGGATATTACAAGACAATAATCTCAGCCCAGGTTATCTCATTGGTGGCATCCCCAGTAACTTTAATCAATCTGCTCGATTAGGCAACGCGCCATTTTTTGTCATAGAAGCCGATGAATACGACACTGCTTTTTTTGATAAACGCTCTAAATTTGTACATTATCATCCACGCACAGCCATTTTAAATAATCT
>CAZORZ010000116.1:0-2078 GCA_964582255.1 uncultured Gammaproteobacteria bacterium
GCATATTTAGCTTTAAAATTTTCATGCTTTTTAACGCTATCGCGTGATACGCCCAAAATGGTGCAGTTATGGGAAAGAAAACCTTCGTGGTGCTCACTAAAATCTTGGCCTTCAGTGGTACAACCACTGGTATTATCTTTTGGATAAAAATACAAAATGAGTTTTTTTCCTTTTAATTGGCTTAAAGAAATATTTTGGTTGCCAGTGGCAGCAAGGCTAAAATCTTTAACTTCTCGTCCTATTTCAACAATTGACATTTTTTGTGTCCAAATAATTTAAAAAGCATAGCATATTGATGAGTCTTTACTTGTCAATCTGTACCAGTCCTATACCATAACGAACCCAAATTTAGTCTGGTTCAGTAGAGGTTATTATGATCAAAGGTAGTTTAGTGGCTTTAATTACGCCCATGTTAGTCGATGGTGCGGTTGATTATGAAAAACTAAAACAATTGATTGAATTTCATGTTGCTGCTGGCTCAAATGGTTTAGTGATCGCTGGCACAACGGGTGAATCAGCCACTTTAACGGTGGCAGAACATTGCGCCTTACTGAAACAAGCGGTTGAGATGATTGCTGGTCGATTACCTATGATTGCTGGTACGGGAGCTAATTCAACTACTGAAGCTATTGAATTAACTCAAGGGGCAAAAGAAGTGGGTGCTGATGCCTGCTTATTAGTCACACCCTATTATAATAAGCCGACTCAAGAAGGTTTATATCTGCATCATAAAGCGATAGCGGAAGCGGTTGATATTGACCAGATTTTATATAATGTGCCTGGGCGCACAGCCGTTGATATGTTGCCTGAGACTGTTCAGCGCTTATCCACCATAAAGCAAATTATTGGCATCAAAGAAGCAACGGGCGATTTAGAAAGGTTACGTCAAATTCAGCAACTTGTTCCTACTGATTTTGTCTTATTAAGTGGTGATGACAGTACGACTCGTGAGTTTATCTTACAAGGCGGCCATGGCAGCATTTCTGTGACTGCAAATGTCGCGCCTGAAAAAATGGCAACTATGTGTCGTTTAGCCCTAGAGGGAAATGCTGATGAAGCAGAGCAAGTTGATAATCAATTGGTGATGTTACATGAGCATTTGTTTGTAGAGTCGAACCCCATTCCAGTGAAATGGGCGATGCAGCAAATGGGCTATTGCGATGAGTACATTCGATTACCCTTAACGCCCTTAGCAGAAGATTGTTATCCACAAGTTAAAGCTGCGATGCGAGCAGCTGGAATTGAAGAATGAAAATAGTATTAAGTGTGTTATTAGCGTTAAGTGTTGCGTCGTGTTCATTTGGTAATAAGACAGATACAGTGCGTTATCAATCAAGTAAAAGTGTTCCTTCATTGGTTATACCGCCTGATTTAACGCGCTTAAATGATTCGGATAACCGATTTTTACCAGGTTCAACTTTGGGTACGCGCGCTGCAATAGGTTCATATAAAGAAACTGGGCCGATGTTAGATCGTGTATTACCAAAAATAGTTGGTGTTACTTTAAAAGGCAAAGGTGATTTCCACTGGTTAGAAGTAGAGCAGAGCACGGCTGATGTGTACGAAGCTTTAAAATTATTTTGGTCTGAAGAAGGGTTTACCCTAGAGCAAGATGAGCCATTGATTGGCATTATGAAAACTGAATGGTTAGAAAATAGAGCTGGTTTACTGTTTAATGATGATTCCTTTGCCAGTAGTATATTTTCTTGGTTTGTTTCATCAGATACTAAGGATCAGTTTATTACGCGCGTTGAAAGAGGGGACACGGATGATGTTTCGAAGATTTATTTAGCCCAAAGAGGGCAAGAATTTATTATGTCTGAAGCAGAAATCGTTGTTGCTAATTCAAGCGGTTGGCAATCAAGACCTTCTGAGCCAGAGCTTGAAGTTGAGATGCTTTCTCGCATAATGTTGTTTATGGGCTTACAGGATGAAGCGGTTAAAATTGAATTGGCTAAGATTGGTAAATTTCCAACCCGTGCCCGCTTAACTAAAGATGATGACGTGACTCTTCTTTTGGTTAAGGAAAGTTTTGACAGAACGTGGAACCGAACACTGTTAAATTTAGATCGCTTAGG
>CAZORZ010000116.1:2178-4770 GCA_964582255.1 uncultured Gammaproteobacteria bacterium
GCTGTAGCGATGTTGCAATATCTATACGATAGCCTTAAGTAATTGAAAATTGCTTCTTTAGGTAGCGGTAGTAAGGGAAATGCTACTTTAATTGTCAATCTCGACACAATACTTTTAATTGATTGTGGTTTTTCGCTTAAAAAAATTGAGACCAAGGCTGAAAAATTTGGTCTCAATTTGAGTCAGATTAGCGCTATTTTTGTGACTCATGAGCATGGTGATCATATTTCTGGTGTGGCTAAATTAGCATCTAAATATCAGATACCCGTTTACGTTACTTTAGGATCAGCTCAAAAACTGTTAGAGAATATTGATAAAAACTTAATTCATTATATCCATGGTGACGAGCGAATAAATGTGGGTGATATTGACGTCTTAGCCATTACTGTTCCACATGATAGTGCAGAACCAGTGCAGTTTGTTTTCTCATGTATTAAAACAAGTAAAAAGCTAGGTGTTTTGACCGATTCAGGTCATGTATCGAAGCATATGATTAACGCCTATTCTGGCTTAGATGGATTGTTACTAGAATTTAATTATGATCACGATATGTTGAATAATGGGCCATATCCCGTTTCATTAAAACAACGTGTTTCTAGTGATTATGGGCACTTATCAAATCAACAATCTATGTCACTTTTAAAAACCATTGATAGCAGAAAAATGAAAAAATTGATTATAGGGCATATCTCAGAAAAAAATAATGATCCAGCCATTATCGAAGCGCTATTTCAACAAGAACCAACCTTACCGCTGCCGTTGTTAGCAACTCAGGCTGAAGGGTTTTCGTGGGTACAGATATAGTGAAGTTACTATTAAATGTGTTAATTCCACTCTTAGTGGTGTATTCAATGAATTTACTGGCAAACAGTAATAATGAGAAAGAGCTATTAAGTAGTTGGGGCATTCAGCTTGAAGCTAATGGACAGGTGAATTATAAATACGCTAACAATGGTCTTGAAACACTTTTTTGGAAAGCGAGTCCTACACCACAATTAAACATCATTGATTATACCGCTATGCCTCTAAATCTAGATCCTTTAATTATCTATAAACACTAAATTCTCACTCTGTTTTTCTATAGTTCATTATCTTGAAGCGTTTTATATACCTCTTATTTTTCATTGTCCTTAATGTACTCTATTTGATTGTAGAGCTGTCTTTTAATGCGCGTTTATTAGATGTGTCAGCATCAATGTCGCTATTAACGGATTACCATACCCTTGAGTTATATGGACGCTCTATTTCGGCTGCTGGAGCAACTATTCTTTTTTGGCGGTTACTTATTCCGTTTAAAAAAAGTTTTAAATTAAGCACAACATTAGTTAAATTATTTTTAGTCGCATTGATTGTTTTCCCAGTTGTTTTTATGGGGCAAAAACAACTGATAGATTATATGGTGGATTCATCAACTGCAGAGATGAGAAAATCAGCAGAGATCATTAGTGTTTTAAAATATGGTCTTGCCCATGGTTTTGTTGAATTTAATGAATTAACCACCGACGAGATAATTTTACAATCGGCTGAGGGTAAAATGTTCATCGCTCTTTCTGGATTACTCATCTATTCATCCACGACAGAGCTATCAAAGATAGAGGATAAATTAGATCTTATTGCACAATATGCCTCGTCAACACAGCAAGCACAGGATGCTGAAATTAGCTATCGTGATTACCAATATGCCTCATTAAAAATCGCCGAAAGCTATAAATTATATGCTGAATTAGTTAAAAATTACGATCGCCAACAGAAAAAATCTAGAGAAAAAAGCATTCAGTTGTATGAGCAAGCTATTGCAAATGCGCTAGAGCAATGGAATGCCTTTGAAAAAAATAAAATTAATGTGTTGGAATCATATCGTTCTAAACATGTGGTTCTACAAAAATTAGTGGTTAAACTCGAGGGCGCTGTTGCTGATTGTCGACAAACTGAATGTATCTACAAGCAAAGTAAGGGGTTAATCAGTGAGATTAATCAATTAATAGGGGCTACCTCAAACTGGCAACATTGGTGTCATAACCTAGCAAACAATGAGCTGAGATGTGTCAGTGATAAAGCAGCAATTATTTATAAATTGGAAATAACTGCCGAGAAGCATTTACAGCAAAAGTATGGTTTTGATCAGTATTATGATACTAAATTAGACTATTTAAAAAGCCATGAGTTTTTTGATCGGGTGCTACAGTCTTTGGCAAAAAATGACGTACCGTTAATGACAGATGTGGATTTACGCCAACATGAGATAATTATTGAAGACATTAATTTGCAAATATTGGTCTACGAACAGCAGCAATATCAGCAACAAGTGACTCAGTTGTTTGGTGAAATATTACGGCCAAAGTTGAGTATTGGTCAATTTAGTTTATTGCCCAGTATGCAACAGTTGTATCGCAAAGCATTGGGTGAGTATTATGTCACGCCCTTACCGATTACTTTAACAAGAGAGCAGTTTATTGAGAATTATATGCAGCCTTTTTATCAGCAACAATATAACTATTTAAGCAATAAGTTATCATCTGATAAAAGCTGGTTTGAAGCTAATGCCCCTTATGAAGAGTCAGGGAAAAACAGTTTACGTAATCTTGTTGTGCC
>CAZORZ010000117.1:0-4767 GCA_964582255.1 uncultured Gammaproteobacteria bacterium
CGGATTGGCAATCAATCGTGCGGCCAGCGGGCGCGACACTTTGCACCGTTCGGCAACATGAACAATCGTCTTGGACTCTAAGCATTGAGCCACTAAATTTACCTGCTCTTTTAAGATATCAAAATCATCAACAAGATCATTGTCGGCGAAGGGGTCATCAGCGAAGGGGTCATCTAAAAAAGGATCGTTTTCATCGTCAAAAAAGCCTTGAGCTTCAGACGCTGTTTGACAAAGGTCAATAAATTTTAATGTTTGAAGGTGTTCAAGAGGTTCATTTAATAAATTTAAAGAGGCTTTATTCGCAAAGGTGATACGTTCGTTTAAATCGACGACTAGAATGCCGTAAAACACTGAATCAAAAAGAGAATATTGAGAGCTCATTGTTGGTTGATTCCTGTTAATCATCCCATGCAAAAATGGCTTCGGCTATGTTGCCATTGCCATAATAAGTTAGTGAATGACATAAATCTTTAATCAGTATTAAGCCTCTTCCGCATAAGGCAATGGCAGTAGGGTCGGGCACTTTTGGACTTTTAAAATCAAAGCCTTGGCCGGTATCTTCAACACGTATAATCAGTCGATGCTGGTTATTGATGTATTTTAATGAGACTTTAAAGCTCACCTGCTCCTCATCAGTTAAGTTGTTCAGGCGTTCTTCACGCTGTTTAAAATAGTCGGAAAAACCTGAAGGATCGGATTTTAACGATGAATTTAAACCTAATACGCCGTGGTCTAAGGCATTAATATAGAGCTCAGTTAAAACGGTGTATAAATTTTGTTTTTCAGACTCAATGTTTTCAAGTTCTAACAGATTATTAATAATGATGGGCACGGGGTTGGTGGCTTTAAGGCGGCAGCCTTTAAACGAAATGGAGTATTCCCATTCGCCAGAGGTTAAGAACTTTTGTGTGGTGGCTTTTACATCGGAAGCATCATCGACGGGAATCAGTTCTTGAGTGCAATGAATTTCAACCAGTGTTATATCGTCGGCTTGAACAGCATTACCACAAAAACCACTAAGTTCTGACATGATCTTATCAAACACATTTATATTGCTGGGTGTTTCTTCAATGGTTCGATAAAAACGATCATCGCCAAAATCGTTACCTTCGTTGTCCCATGCCTCGGTGACACCATCAGAATTAAAGATGAGTTTATCACCATGAGTGAGTGGGAAGGTTTGCACTAATTCATCCATATCTACGTTATCTAGAATGCCAAGAGCGAGTCCTTTGGATTTGACTTTGGTGCGGATTAAATTGGTGCGGCCATCAACAATAAGGACGTCAGGCATACCGGCATTGAGGATTTTGACGTGTTCTAAATCATGGCTGATGCTTAATAATTGAACGCCTAAAAACATCCCTGTGGGTAAGAATGTGCGTAATTTCTTATTAATGCCGATTAACACTTCTTCCAGCGAAAAGCCTTTAGACGTCATTGCTCGAAACACTTCTGAAACAGGCAAGGCACCTAATGCAGCTGATAAGCCATGTCCGGTAAAATCACCTAATAAAAAATGTAAATCACGTGATGGGGCATAGGCCGATAGAATCATATCGCCACTGAAGGTGCTGGCAGATTGGATGATGGTGCGTATTTGCGCGTTTTTAATGTTGGTTTTTTGTACCGCATTGTTAAAAACTTGCTCACCAATTTCTTGTTCGCGGTGAATGTTGCTGTACATGCCTTGCACTTCTTTATTTAGCGAAGAAATACGGCGCATGGATTCTATTTTGGAGCGGAGTAAAAATTTGTCGTAGGGTTTTATTAAGAAATCATCACCACCAACATCAATACACTTACCCAGTGCTTCTTCATCTGTCATGGCAGTTAAGAAAATGATCGGTACGAATTTTTTCTCAGATAAGCATTTAATGATGCGCGTGGCATCATAACCATCCATTACTGGCATCATCACATCCATGAAAATAATGTCAGGATCTTTTTCTTTGAACAGATCAACGGCTTGCTGTCCATCAGCGGCCTCAATGGTCTGGTAGCCCTGTTTTTTTAACAAAGCGCGTAAAATGAGTCGATTAGTGATCTCATCATCAACGATTAATGCCAGTTCATTATTAACGTTAGAAAGAGGTTGCTGAAATTCCACCATGAGTCATTATATTTAATTTTTAGTAGAATAATAATAGAACAAAAATTACATTTTGCTGAAGTAAGTCTTAAGTGGCGACTGACTGAAAAGAGAGTTTGAAATTAGTGCTTGTTTAGATATTTTTCTAAAGCTCGTGCAATAGCGGCAAAGCCGAAGCTGCCCGTCACAGCGACAAATGAGCCTAAGCCTGTGGCACAATCCAAAGTTTTTGCGGCATCCATTTTAGGCTTTTGATAGCTGACCAAACCATTGTCTGCGGGATACAGTGATTGTTGTGTTGAATAAACGCAATCAATGCCGTAACAGCGCTTTGGGTTGCGTGAGTAATGATATTGACAGCGTAAATTTGAGCGCACTTTAGCGAGCAGCGGATCATTGTTGGTTTTGGTTAAATCGGCATAGTTAATTTTACTAGGGTCAGTTAAGCCGCCTGCACCACCGGTGACAATCAATGGTATTTTGTTGCGTCGACAATGGTGAATTAGGGCAGTTTTATAAGTGACATGATCAATCGCATCAATCACATAATCGTATTGTTTGAAATTAAACTTATCTAAATTGGCATGGGTGACTAAGTCATCCACAACATGGCATTGGCAATCAGGGTTAATGCTTAAAATGCGTTGCTGCATGGCCAATACCTTGCTTTGGCCGCAGCTATCAACGGTGGTGTGAATTTGTCGATTAATATTACTTAATTCGATATTGTCGTGGTCAATCAGGGTGATGTGACCAATGCCAGAACGCACCGCAGCTTCAGCGCTCCATGAGCCAACACCACCAATACCAACAATACAAAAATGAGCATTAGCTAAGTGCTGCAAAGCTGCATGGCCAAAAATTCGCGTTAAGCCGTCAAAGCTATTGTCATACTGGGCGGTTGTCATAATATTCGTTTAATGTGAAATTTAAGGTTTATATCTTGGCAAAAAACCATAATAATCACACTATAAAATCATTAAATTTAATAACTAACATGAATGCATCTTGCCTATTTACCGTTTCAGCGCCTTCAGGTGCTGGAAAAACCAGTTTATTAAAAGCTTTGTTAGAGCAGCAGCCAGAAAAAATCACGCTTTCGACATCACATGCGACGAGGGATAAACGGCCAGGAGAAGTAGAGGGGCAGCATTATCACTTTGTCGACATCAGCACTTTTGAGCAAAAAGTAACTGATGGTGATTTTTTAGAACACGCTAAAGTGTTTGATAATTATTATGGCACCTCAAAACAAGCAGTGGAGGCATTACTGGCCTTAGATAAAAATGTTATTTTAGAAATTGATTGGCAAGGCGCTGAGCAAATCAAACAAAAAATGCCCGATACTATTTCGGTATTTATTCTGCCACCAAGCCGAGAGGCGCTAAAGCAACGCTTAAACGACCGAGGCCAGGATAATGATGAAATCATTAATCGGCGCATGGCTGAGGCAGACAGTGAAATGTCACATTATGCAAAAGCAGATTATTTAATTATCAATGATGATTTTGACACAGCTTTAGCAGAGTTGAGCCATGTTCTATTAGGTCAGTCATTGACCATGCAACGCCAAAAACAGCGCCATCAAACTTTATTAGCAGAAATTATTGTTTAACCCAGTCTTTGCATAGAGCGACAAATTAGGGGCATTATTTATATTTCTAGGCATTGATTTGAGTATAAAGCTTTTGATTTTGTTAAAAGTTGTTATTATATCGGGCTGATATTAAGAAATATGAACTTGGAGTAAGAAATGGCACGCGTCACAATTGAAGATTGTCTATTAAATGTTGAAAATCGTTTTGAATTAGTTTTGTTAGCGTCTCGAAGAGCAAGACAAATATCGATGGGTGCTGACCCATTAGTTGATGTTGATAATGACAAACCAACCGTTATTGCTTTGCGTGAAATTGCTCAAAACCTGATCAGTTCAAGTGCCATGGATGATATGGATACGCAGCGTGAGCTTGATGAAATTGCCTCTGATGAAGAATTGGCAAAAGAATTAGCCAATCCAATGAGTGCTCTGTCATAAAGCATTTAGCTTATTAATGACACAATGACTCTTTTAAAAATGACTGGCTCAGTCGGATCGTGATTCTCACCATCCTGAGCCGAACATGAATAATCCCAATACCCCCCCCAGTAGCACGCTCGATAAATTAATTGATAGCAATCACAGTGACGGAGAACACCGTTTTCTAATCAGCGATTTATGTCAATTACTAGAAGAATATCTCGATGCTGAGCAAGTAGCCGACGTTTATAAAGCGTATTTATTTGGCGCCCAAATGCATGAAGGGCAAAAGCGTGTTTCTGGAGAGCCTTATATCTATCATCCAGTTGCCGTTGCGCGCATCATGGCTGAAATGCACATGGATTATCAAAGCATTATCGCGGCTCTGCTGCATGATGTCATTGAAGACACCGATGCCATTAAAGAAGAAATTGCTGAACAATTTGGTGCTCAAGTGGCCGACTTGGTCGATGGGGTTAGTAAATTAACTCAAATTCAATTTCGTAGCAAAGCCGAAGCGCAAGCCGAAAACTTTAGTAAAATGCTGTTAGCCATGGCGCAAGATATTCGGGTGATCATTATTAAATTGGCTGATAGGTTGCATAATATGCGCACCTTAGGTGCTATGCGACCCGATAAAAGAAGGCGCATATCAAAA
>CAZORZ010000118.1:0-4760 GCA_964582255.1 uncultured Gammaproteobacteria bacterium
AAAAGGGTAAATAAAAGGGTAAATAAAAGGGTAAATAAAAGGGTAAATAAAAGGGTAAATAAAAGGGGACGCGATACTTATATAAAAATATAGTGTTGACACTCCAGCCCGATGAACGGCTCTCTCTAATATTATCAAAACTCATTAGTGGTAAGATTTCCCCCTGACTTACTTGAAGGAGAGAAAATCTCAATCTCTGCATGTTTAGCAGCCTTAAGTAATTTTTTATCTAATGACGCTAAAGGAATGCCTTCGCGTAAAGCTAATTCAAGATATGAGGCATCGTAACTACTTAGATTGTATTCACGGGATAGCGCTAATGTTTTACTAAAACATTGTTGTGCGGTTAGGGGGTCAACTTGAATAGGTAAGTTTTCTAATTGGGAAATAAACCCTTCAATTTCGGCTAAATTAATCTCTTTTCTTTTCTCTGCTCCCAACAAAACACTAATGGCTTCAAGGTGCCAAAGGTTTGGAACTAATGCGCTCACACCCAACATGCTTTCAAGAACATCTTCTGCATATGCCTGATCAATAGCTTTTTCACTCGTCAATAACCAGCGCATTGATATAGAATTATCCAGTACGAAACCAATCATTTACGATTTTCTTCCTTTAGCTCAGTCAGTAAAGAGTCAGGCATTTTATGTTTTTTTGCTTTTAAGATATTGCGAATAGCAGACTCAGTTTTTAATTTACTGCTTGATCGGCTTGGAATTAAGTCAGCAATTGGTTTTCCACGATTTGTTATCGTAAAAGACTCACCAGATTCAACTCGCCTCAATATTTCAGGTAGTTTTGTTTTAGCATCATATGACCCTACTCTTTCTAACATGATTTCAACCTTCTTATTTAATTAGACCAGAATGCTGGTCTAATTAAATAAAGTCAAGCATAGGGTGCGGAAGGGGAGCTTTTTAATAATTGCTGAGTTTTCTAGTCACCTTAATTTAAAGCAGTAATCCTTTTTAATTCATTCACTTCAATATTTTCATCAGCCGCTATGGTTAATGCTCTTTGCAAGCGAGCTGGCGCACTGCGCCCCATACATTTGTGTTCTAAGTCGCCGTTAAATGCTATCTCAACAGCTTGTAATAACTCAGTTTTATTTAAACTAACACCCGTTAAATGAGCCTGTATTTTTAAAATATCATCAATAACTCTTGATAAGAGTTGGGTGTGTTTTTGTGCTAACTCACCAACATTACCCTGTACCTCAATGCCACAAATATTTGAAGCGAGGATATAAATGTTTTTTCTAACCAGTTCAAATATCATTACCTCAAGTGAGGGCATGATATCGACTGGAATGCCAAGGGTTTCTAATGCGATTTTTATGGTTTTAGCATGTGTGCCAAAGACAGGTGAAGGCACGATGACTTTAAAATCCATGCCGGGTTTTTTCTCGAACCAAACAGAGATGACGGTGGCGTTTAGTTGTTCATGCTGTTGCCAGTCATTAGGTAATAATTCATTTTGTAGTAAAACACATTTGTTGAGCCAGTTTTTAGGTAATGTTTTTAAGGTGTCTTGTAAATCATTTTCGCCCGTGGCAACGAGTACAAGTTCGGCATCTATGGTGTCTGCTAATGTATTGCAATCGCTGGAACGTGATACGGGATAGACAGGATAACCAGCCTTTAAAAAAGCTCTGGCAAATACGCCACCCATTTCGCCAACGCCGATAATAATAATTGGTTTTTTCATGATTTAAATATTTTTAAAATATGTCAAAAGAGTTAGTTATTATTTCATCATATTAATGTAGATTACACATTGATTTTAGTTTTTATGGTATTTTTCGCTGATGAGCCAATCTGAGTTTTTAACTGTAGCACTTGAAGCAGCGCGCGCTGCTGAAAAAGTAATTAAGCATTATTTTGATAGTGGTGTCGAAGTCACCATGAAAGAAGATTATTCGCCAGTGACTGTGGCGGATGTTGAAACAGAAAAAACCATCAAAGAAATTATTTTAGGTGCTTTTCCGCATCATGGCTTTTATGGTGAGGAGACAGGAAAAACTAACCCAGATGCTGAATATAATTGGCTCATTGACCCCATTGACGGCACTAAAAGTTTTGTGCGGGGCTACCCTATGTTTTCCACTCAAATTGCATTAATGAAAGGCAATGATATTATTTTAGGCGTGTCTAACGGCGTCATGTTTGATGAATTAACTTGGGCAGAAAAAGGGCAAGGTGCTTTTTTAAATGGTGATGCGATAAAGGTGAGTGATATTCAAACCTTTAAGGATGCCAGTCTGTCAGCCGGTAATATTGCAACTATGGCTGCTGATAAAGACCTTTGGCGTGCTTATGGTAAATTAGCAACGAAAGTGCATCGCACACGTGGTTATGGTGATTTTTATCATTACCATTTACTCGCCACGGGTAAAATAGATATCATTGTCGAGTCGGATGTCAATATACTCGATATAGCGGCCTTGTCAGTTATTATTAATGAGGCTGGCGGCTGCATGAGCGACATGCAAGGGAATAGTCTAACCTTGGATACGACTTCCGTTATTGCGACAAATGGCACGGTTTTATATGACCAAACTATGGCCTTATTTCAATGATTTTATGCTAACTATTCAGCTTTAGGCCAACATTATGCATTACTGTGTTGAAAGTGCCTAGATACACGTGTATGTTCCGCCCTGAACAAAGTTTGGCGTAAATCCGAACAGTTACCAAGTGCTTAACAACTCGTTGAGTACTTATGTTTTATTTTGGAGTTTTAAATAAATGCTATCTTTTCTTGATCGAATCCCTTTAGTTTTTTTTATCGCAATCGCTGCTTCACTGGGCATGGCGCCTTTTTTTCCTGAGCCACATATTTGGGAAAAGCTAAAAATGTTATTTGATGGCTCTTTGAGTCGTCCTGTTGATATTTTTGACTTTGTTTTTCATGGTGCACCATGGGTGCTGTTGACGCTTAAATTAGTTTGGATTTTTGGTAAGAAAGAAGAGCAAGACGTAGATTCTTCGGATGAAAGAAAACCTTAAATCATTGATTGCCAATGTTCATCAATAAACGCTTCTAATGGCTTGTAGCGTTTTTTATAAGCCATCTTTTGGCAACTGTTGATCCAATAACCTAAATACAGATAATTTAAGTCGCGAGACTTTGCTTGCTGTATTTGTTGTAAAACTGAGTAGTGGCCAATGCTTTTTTCTGCGTGTTCAGGATCAAAAAAAGTGTACACAGCCGATAAACCATCTTCAACAATATCAGTGACGGCAACGCCGATTAATACCTTATCTAAGCGATATTCAATAAACTGGGTTTCACTCCAATCACAAATTAAAAAACGATGGTAATCCGATTTTGTCGGGTTGCTCATTGAGCTATCTTCATGTCGCGATTCAAGATATCGGCAATATAAATCGAAATGTTCAGCTTTGAATTTATCTTTGACACAATGAATGCTGATGGCTTTATTGCGCTTTAAAATACGCTTTTCATTTTTAGAAAATTGATAGTTTTTGGCAGGGATTCTAACTGAAATACATTCTTGGCAATTTTGACAATGTGGGCGATAAACATATCCTCCAGACCGCCTAAAACCGTGAGCGATTAAGGTGTTGTAGGTTTGCATATCCATATCAATGTATGGATTTGCAAAGGCGCTAACAGATTTTCTATCTTCTAAATAGCTGCAAGGCTCGGGAGCGGAAGCAAAAAAATTGATTTTAGTGCGATCATTCATGGGTTGTTTAGATGCTGCGACTACCTTCAGTTGTTGTTAAATGAAAGTGTAGACGAGATTTTTATGCTTGCTTAAAAATTTTTATTTTTTATTAATCAATGACGCTCACTATTTGCTTAACCTCAATAAAACCAGTGCTTTGATGCAAGGCATTCATGCCAAAATAGATTTTTTTATTCATTTCTCGATAGTTCATTAGTGCTCTCAGGACATCAGGCCGCTTAATGCCTGTCGTTTGATCTATAGATGGGATAACGCAACGTGAACATGGCTTCACCAGCTTAATTTCTATGTTGTTGATAATGAGGCTGTGTAACTTATCTTCTTCGTGTGCGGCTAAGCCATCAATAATGATGTTGGGTCGAAAGCGGTTCATATTGATAGCGCTATCAAGTTTGGAGTTTAGCAGTTCGATGTTTTTTTGGGACACAACTAATAGTGGGAAGCCATCGGAAAAAGCAACGCTTTCTTGCCGTTGGGCATAGCTGTTATCGACTAAGCGATGATGATTGAGCGCTAATTTAACCAGTGTGCATGTGATGCCCAGTTGTTGGCTGAACCAATGATTGACGGCATCTGACTCTTTACTGGCTAAGACCGTGTCATCCCAAACTAGGACAGAAATGTCGGATCGTGTTTGTTGATTGAGATCAAGTTGAATGCTGTCTTTATTCGGCGCAGTGACAATTAAAGATTTATCTTTAATCTCAGTTTTTAAGGTGGCCATTTTAGCAACCTGACGTTGTGACAAAAACTGATTGTTCGTATCTACCAGCATCCATTGGCGATCATATTTTAAGCCATAATCAACCAACTCAGCTTTGTCTAACTCAATGCCTTGCAATGATTTTATGGGATAGATGATGATGGATTTTACGGTATAAGACATAAGGTTATAGATGATTTAAGGCAAAAAACTCAATGCTGTTATTATAGGTGGCTTGAGTTATATTTTCTAATGGTTGCTGATAAAGATGAGCAATTGCTTGAGCAATATGGGGCAAAAAAGAAGGCTGATTGAATTTTGGTTTTGGTGTTATGGCGATGT